>VGOP01000009.1 GCA_016875875.1 Chloroflexota bacterium
GCCGGCAGGCAATCTGATTGGCGGGGCAACCTGAGTTCCCCAATGAATTGTGCACCTCACCGGAACCCGTCAGGCTCTATTCTATCCTATTTTGAGGGTACAGCCTGAAAGTAATATACACGATGAATTGTTCAAAACGCAGCGAACAAACTCCACGCTCAACAAATAAATCAACGTTGCAAATAGCCATTATTCATTGCCGCATGTATAGCATGTTTGGGATACCTTACAGACGATTTGACCGAAATCCGCAACAGATCCATATTGACTGGCAGTGCTTGCTAGCGCATAATATTGCGAGTTAGGGTGTAATCATCCACGGGACGTTAAAGATTGTTGTAAGGACGAGGTATGTGGGGCAAGCGATTCCAACTTGATAGGTTTGAGCAGGTAATTTCCGCCCGCATTGTCATTGGCGTCACCGGCCACCGAGAGTTAGAAAAACAACCTGCGCTCACTGAAGCAATCCGCTCAGTAGTACAAAGCATAAAACAGGTGGTGCCGCCTATGCGAAGCACTCCGGTAGGCCTGTGTGTTCTGTCTCCTCTTGCCGAAGGCGCTGACCGCTTAGTGGTCAGAGAAATCCTCAAGATTCCCGAGTCAACATTAGAGGTGGTTCTTCCCATGGAGAAAGATGACTACATGCAAGACTTCGAGACCAGCGAATCCAAGAAGGAATTTGAAAGGTTGCTTTCCCAAGTAAGGAGTATCAGAACGCTTACAGCCAAAGCTGAGCGAACCGAAGCATATGAGCAGGTGGGGCGCTATGTGGTTGACCAATGCGACGTGCTCATTGCTCTCTGGAACGGCAAACCGGCTACTGGACAAGGTGGTACTGCAGAAATGGTCAAGTATGCACGAGATACTAAGTGCCCTCTTATCTGGATACACACGGATAAACCAGGGCAGGTCACGCTCGAGCCGGGGCGGGGCCTAAACCCCGGGCCACTCCGATCCCTCGATGAATACAACTCAGAGCAGGTCAATGCTACCAACTTTGCTAATCAACTAGAAGAAATGCGCCAGTTTTTCGTGGGTATATCCGAAAGTGCCAAATTACCTTCTGATAGATTGCAGGCGACTCTGGAATATTGCCTGCGCCATTATGTCAGGGCTGATATCCTGGCATTGCGCTACCAGCACCTGTATTATCGGGCTGATAGTGTCGTCTACGTACTAGCCTTAGCCGCTGTGGTCATAGCCGCTTCCCAAATTCTTTTCCTGCCCCAGAGACCAATTATCCTGACATCCGAAGTACTCTTGATGTTAGCCGTGCTGGCCATTGTCAGCATAAGCCGATGGCGGAGATGGCATGACAAGTGGTTAGATTACAGATTCTTGGCTGAGCGCTTTCGTTCAGCCCTGTTCATGGCACTGGCGAATATCGACGTGTCAACACTACGACCACCTCGGCACTTGAGCCTGGCATATTCTCCCAAAGATTGGATGGTGCCTGCCTTTCTTTCATTTTGGGGGCGGCGACCACGTCTTGAGATGAATTTATCCACATTCCAACGCCTGAAGTGTTTCATATGTGAAGCTTGGATTGAAGAACAGATTAGCTATCATGATGGCACCAGAAAACGCCACTACCGAAGACATCACCGCATGGCCATTGCCAGCTATGTCTTGTTTGGCCTCACTATCTGTGCTGTGCTGCTCCACATTTCCAATCTTGGCCCTGACTTGCTTGGGATTTTCTTTGCTTTCATGGCTATAGTTTTGCCAGCTATTGCTGCCACCATAACCGCCATTCGAATGCACAGGGACTACTTAAGAAATTCGATGCGTTCCGCTGAGATGGTGCGCCATCTGACCGAACTCAAGGATAGAATGATGCTATCTCAGGATTATAATAGCTTCCTCGAGTCATTGAAAGAAGCTGAAGAAACCATGTTGCACGAAAATGAGGACTGGCGCGTAGTCGTCCGATTTCACACGCCAGAGCCAGTCTGACAGAATGAGCTAATGAATAAAGAAAAAGGTAGCAAAGTCGTGGTGGTGACCGGAGATGTCACTATTGATTGGAACATTGCCCGAATATGGCGAACGGAGGGCATGGCGCAGGCTTGGACTGCGGATGAAGTAACTGCCGCCTTCTGCCAGCGCGGTGGCGCGGCAATGCTGGTTGACCTTATTAGTGCTGTTGCCAAGAACCTGAGACAAGCCAGCCAGGTCAACTTTGAAGTCCAGCAAGTCAGTCTGCCCCGAGGTCGGGTAACTCCGGCTGATAGCCGTTTCCACCATTCTTATGCTATGTGGGCGCCCTTCAAGCTTGATGAACGCGCCTCAAGCTCAGACAAGGTATGGCGGGTGCAGGAATTCCTGGGGCTGAGTCCAGCACATACTAACGTGGCTTCATCAGACAAGTGGAGAAAGATTGTCGATGACCCCAAATACCCGGACCTCATCATCATTGACGATGCCAACCTGGGGTTTCGTGAGCACCAAGAGTTCTGGCCTCAGGCATTGGCCAGTAGTACCGCCAGCCCCTGGGTTGTGGCCAAGATGGCTAAGCCCGTTGCTCAAGGCAGACTGTGGAACCATTTGCACCGCAATCATGCTGAGCAGCTTATAGTGGTCATGACAGCGGGTGATCTACGGAGCAGCCAGGTACAAATCAGTCATCAGATATCATGGGAACGCACTGCCCAGGACCTGGTGTGGGAACTTTTATACAATCCCCATGTGAACGCGCTGGCACAGTGCGCATATGTGGTCGTCTCTTTTGGCACTGCAGGCGTGATTCTTTTGTCACGAAATTCGAAATCCGTACCGGATGCAATGCTGTTTTTTGACCCAAGTGCGATGGAAGGCGAATGGGGATGCTACCACAAGGGATACATGATCGGGTACAACTCTTGCCTCACCGCAGGCATTGCCCGTGAACTGATGTTGAATGCCACGCAGCCAGACATGTCCCGGGGCATCCAGTCTGGTGTTCGTGCCATGCGCTTTCTTCATGTGGAGGGCTACGGCCATGTCGGTAGTGACCTAGGTCAAATCCGTCTCGCTTTTCCAGTCTCAAAAATAGCTGAGGTATTGGCAGAGGATGGTAAGTGCCTGGCAACAGCTTTAATCAGGAATCCAACACAGGCGCTGCCGGCGCTAGCGACCGGCACTGCTGCCACAGAGACAGCCCGTTTCTGGACAATTCTCGAGGACAAAAATCCAGCTCCACTTGAGGCTATAGCAGAACAAATTGTGCACGAAGGTCTGGAATGCGCCCTACCTGAAGTGCCAATGGGACGGTTTGGAAATCTGAAGACGGTGGACCGCAGGGAGATCGAGAGCCTGCACAGCATCAGTAGTCTGATTCACGACTACTGCCAACGTTACCGCCAAACACCCCTTTCCATTGCTGTCTTTGGTCAGCCGGGCTCTGGCAAGTCTTTTGCCGTAAAAGAAGTAGCCAACTCAGTGCTGCCGGGTGAAATTGAGACTCTGAACTTCAATCTATCGCAGCTTGCTGGATTTGAAGATTTGTTTGATGCCTTTCATCAGGTGCGTGACAAGGCATTATCCGGCAAAATTCCACTCGTCTTCTGGGACGAATTTGATGCCCACCTACAGCATCAGCCGCTGGGCTGGCTGCGTTATTTTCTGGCTCCGATGCAAGACGGTGAGTTTCAAGAAGGGCAGATAACTCATCCCATTGGTCGCAGCATCTTTGTTTTTGCCGGCGGCACAAGCCATAGCATGGAAAACTTTGGCACCAATCTTGAAGAAAAAGAGAGCCGAGCAGCAAAGTTGCCCGATTTTGCCAGCCGGCTCAAAGGCTTTCTCAACATCCTCGGTCCTAACCGGCAGGAAAATACTCAGGGGCTGGCTAAAGACGCTTACTATATCATCCGGCGAGCAATTATCTTACGCTCAATCTTTGAACGCTTTGCGCCACAGCTTCTGCACCAGGAAGGAAACAAGAGAATGGTGAACATTGACCAGGGAGTGCTGCGCGCCTTTCTGCTGACTAAGGAATACAGACACGGAGCCCGGTCTATGGAAGCAATCGTGGCTATGAGTCAACTTGCAGGCAAAACAAGCTTTGAGCGTTCCAGTTTGCCTTCTGAAACGCAATTGAATTTGCACGTAGATGGTCAGGACTTTTCCGCCTTAATTCAAAGTATGGAGCCTGATGAAGACCTCCTGGAGAAGCTTGCCGAGGCGTTTCATGAAATATTCTGTGAGGATTTAAGTGCAAAAGGATACAAGTATGGACCGGTTACACGGGAAGACAAGAAAGAACATAGTTCGCTCAAACCCTACGCCGAACTACCTGAGAATGAGAAGGAGCAGAATCGCAACAATGTCCGGGATATTCCGAGCAAACTAGCAAGCGTGGGATATGTCATGCTGCCAGCCCGCGGTGGTGAGGCACCGGCTGAATTTGAAAGTAGCGAGGTAGAGAAACTGGCAAAAATGGAGCATGAACGATGGATGCGTCAGAAGCTTGATGAAGGGTGGCGATATGGGAAGAAGACCATTAAAGCTAGGAAGCTGCATAAAGACCTGGTGCCGTGGGATAAACTTCTCGAAGAAGAGAAGGAAAAGGATCGCGTCCTGGTGAAAGGCATCCCCAGAATTATTGCGAAAGCTGGGTATACTATGGTCAAATTGAGCTAACAGTCTAAGAGGTTTAAATCAAATGGCTCACGACATTTTTATTAGCTATTCATCCCCTGACAGGGCCACTGCTGAGGCGATATGCGCCGCGCTCGAATCAAGAAACATATCTTGCTGGTTCGCTCCCCGGGATGTTGCAATCGGCAAAGTATGGGTTGAGGCAATCGTTGATGCGATTGATGCGAGCCGTATTTTCATCCTAGTGTTATCATCCAGCTCGAATAGCTCACCACAAGTAAATAGAGAGGTGGAAAGAGCCGCCAGCAAAGGCATTCCCATCATCCCAATTCGGATTGACAATACTCCTCTCTCCAAATCTATAGATTTTTTCACTAGTCGTCATCAGTGGCTAGATGCCCAAACGCCACCTCTGGAGAAACATTTACCCAAACTTGTCGCCACGGTACAGCAGCTTCTAGCTCAAGAAGCTTCTGCCGTGGCAGAGAAAGAGGCGGAGGAATCCCGGGCGAGAGCGAAGCGGGAGGCCGAGGCAGCGAAGAAGATTCAAGAAGCCGCTGCCAGGGCGAAGAAAGAAGCGGAGGGAGCCGTTAAAGAGAGGGCACGACAGGAAGCGGTTCGGGCGAGAGCGAAGCGGGAGGCCGAGGCAGCGAGGAAGATTCAAGGAGCTGCTGCCAGGGCGAAGAAAGAGGCGGAGGAATCCCGGGTGAGAGCGAAGCGGGAGGCCGAGGCAGCGAGGAAGATTCAAGAAGCCGCTGCCAGGGCGAAGAAAGAGGTAGAGGCGTTCCGGGAGAGAGCAAAACAGGAGGCTGAGGCAGCGAAGGGGATTCAAGCAACTGCTGCCAGAGGGAGGATGGAAGCCAAGCCAAAACCAATCCCTAAGCCACATGCCAGGATGCCGCTGAGGCCATTTCTAATAGGCCTAGGCGCTGCCTTGTTAGGGATTGCAAGTGTCGGTGGTATCTACTTCACCTTCGGTCATCTGTTCACCCCATCGCCAACACTTGCCATTCAGGATGTCTCGGTCTCAGACATAACTGCGACAAGTGCCGTCCTTACTTGGACAACAGATAAACCGGCTACCAGCCAGGTAGCATACGGCTACACCGCTGATTTAGGTTTGACTACTGCCTTGGGCGAAGAACTGGTCACCAACCACAGGGTCGAATTAACCGGGCTTCAGCCAGATACAACTTGTCACTTTAGGGTCATGTCAAAAAACGCTAGCGGAAAGGAAGCCACATCTGACATAGGCCAATTGACAACACTGCCAGCAGCTACAACACCAATGCCTACTCCTAGTCCACCACCACCCGTGGAAAAGCCGGTGGAGCCACCACCCGCAGCCAAGCTCTCCTTCAACGCCACTGAGTACACCAATGCCGAGTACGGCTTCTCCATCAAATATCCGAGCGATTGGATAAGGGTAGCAGATGAGGAAAAAAATGAGATTAAGCTCTACGCTAAAGGCACCGGGGAGGTTCCGGTAATATCTGCATCTGTTAGGGGACAAGCTACCTTTGCCGAGGCTGTCACAGCCGCATTTGGGCCAAGAAGTATATCACGTACAGCTATCAAGGTTGATGCTGAGCAGGAGACAACTCTGGAGGATGGCACCAAAGCTACCACTGCCAAAGTTGACTGGGAGAATTCATCGGGATATTTGATTGAGAGCTATGCTCTCGGGGTTAAGAAGGGCAACAAGTGGATTCTAGTTACCATAAGTACTGTAAGCACGAAGTCTGTAATCACGCTTGCTCCTTACGATGAAGCCAAGTTTTCAGAGATAGCGCACACTCTGCGATTCACGGCGGAGGAATGAGCAGCCAGCGAGTCATAAGCTGGATATACCGTGGTCAAGTCTGGCTACGAATATCATATTAGGAGCACTTAATGTCGACGCAGAGGATATACCAAGGGTAGCACCTTTCGCCCTAGAATGATAACTACAAGCCAGACACACACCCATTCCCGATGAAGTGTAGTCACTCACCCAAAATAAAACCAGCTCAAACGCAATGCCTTTGTTAACATTGTGTTATAACCCTTACAAAGGTTACACAGTCTGACGAAACGTTTAATTAACTTTCCCAAATTAGCGATTTCAGCTTTTTCCGGAAATCGCTTGACAATTGGCAAAGATGTGATACTATGAGGCAAAAAGGAGGATGGAGGAATGCCACCAATTTTCAAAGCTCTAGCGACAATAACGGCTTGGTTTCTATTTATTTGGGGGCTAATTTTGTGTCTGATCGATGGTTTTGTGTTTCCCATTGTTGGGAAAGTCACGATGACAGAGGCATACTTCGCCACTGGATTAGGTATTGCCAGTCTCATTTTATCTGTAGTTGCCATGAAATTAAGGAAAACGCTACAATAGGGCCACAACTGAACTTCAATTCCGCAGCCGACAATTAAAGAAAAAGTAGGATGACATTTCTCTCCCGGAATACTGAGGGATAGTTTTTACGCCTTTATCCATGCGGACAAGGCAGAGGTTGGTTTGGATTTCCCCTCCCTTCGGTTGCGTGACACGCTGAATTATCGCTGCCCATTTCTGACAAAAGTGCAATCTTGAGAGCTTGGACATTCCTCAGTATTGTAAGGCTAACCCAAGAAGTGCTATAACTATTGGACAGGTTCAGTATGAGACCAATGCCCCGGAGGAAGATAAAATGAGATCGAATATATTAAAAACACTTATCAAACAAATTATTCGGCACGCAATGTGGGAAGGCCAGACAAAAACCGTCACGAAAGTACTGGCATCGAGCTGCAGGCGAGATGGTATGCCTGAATATGGACGCTTCACTGCCAAGGAAATAAGGAGAATAACATCTCAGGCTATGCTGAATATCAAAGAGTTAATGCCTTATTTTGAAGATCTTGATAGTATCGGCAATTATCAACAAGAATATGCTGGATTATTAACTCTGGCCGTATACAGAGCTCTGCTAAAAGAGAACATAGCTCGCGATTACGCCACAAATCTAGTCGGGGACATGATTTGGCAAGCCTACCTGAACAATAAAGGCGCAATTCCAATAATCGCTCCGCTGAGAACGATGTGGTGGAAAATAACAACAAAAGGTCCAACGGCTCGTTTGGGGAAGTACCTCAAAGCCGCAATGAAGTATCCCTTTACTGAACCGGGGTATAAAATAAAGCTATATATGGACAAAGACGTGTGGTGCATGGACATTTATTCATGCACGGTTTATGACTTCTTCAAAAAGTTCGGACAAGAAGAGATGACTTTCTTCAGAAAAACCTGGTGCACCTTCGATTACTCCGGGGGCGAATACCTTGTTGAAGGCAGTAAGTATCGGAGAATACACACTCTGTCCGATGGTGATGAACTGTGTGATGCGAGATATTTTATTGAAAAGCAAATATCAACTTGAACATCTAAACCATGGTTAGCATGAACTTATACAGTAACCTTGTAGAAGTGTAATCTACGCGTTTATGTCTAAACTGGTTTGTCATTCTTTGACAACATGCAGCGAATTTCCAATATAGTCTACGCACAGCTTCATCTCCCGTCCGTCTTTGAGCCTGAGAGGGTGTAGTTTATGAGCGCACTGTGCCATATAAGTTACCGCCATGGGTGGTAGAGCACTGGAAGGGCAAGTAAGATGAAAGTGCTAATTACTGGAATATCCGGATATCTTGGGCAGGTTCTTCTGCCTTATTTGTTACAAGACGAAGAGATTAACTCAATTATTGGGCTGGATATTAACGAGCCCCTTTTAGAACATCCAAAATTGTCATTTGAAAAAGTTGATATAAGAGTTCGGGGAATCTCAAGTCATTTTGAAGATGTTGATGTGGTTATTCATTTAGCATTTATTGTTGTTGACAAGAAGAAAATGGTTCGAAAGCTTATTTATGATATAAATGTTAATGGAACGAAAAACTTACTTATGGCAGTCAGTGAGAGTGGTATAAAAAAACTGGTTGTGGCAAGCAGTATCGCTGCTTATGGTTCGCATGCTGATAATCCAGAGCTAATTACCGAAAATACACCTTTAAGAGGAAATAAAGATTCTTATTATTCCCATACAAAACTCCTGATAGAAAAAGCGCTTGACGAATTTGAGAAAGAAAATAAAAACATCAAGGTTGTTCGCCTTAGATCATCAGTATTATGTGGTCGTAATGTCAACAATCCTTTAGCCGATTTCCCTAAATATAAGCGTTTACTGTATATTAAGGGAAATACTGTCGGGCTTCCAATAGTTCATGAAGATGATGTAGCCCGAGCTTTTTACTGGGTGACAAAGAAAGATGTCTCTGGTGCTTTTAATATTGCTAGTGGCAATTTAAGTATTCAGGAAATGTCCGAAATGCTTAATGTACCGGTAATGGCAGTCCCATATTTTATTGCTAAAACATTTGGGCATCTTTTATTCAAGATTGGCAAATTCCCATTCTCAGCCGATTGGATTGTATTGGGAAGATATCCCTGGCGAGTGAGCAGTGAAAAGGCAAAAAATATCCTCGGCTGGTATCCTAAATATACACCTGTGGATGCATTTAAAGAAGTATTAGATAAATGGAAGAACAAATAAGAAATTTAGCCAGAGATTTTGCCGAGCAGGAATTAAGAAAAAGGTGGGAAGAGCTTGATTGCCGTAATTCTGCATTACTGACAGATATTTTGAAAAGAGCGGCAAACATCGGAGTATTTAGTTTTTTACTTAGTCAGGAAATTGGTGGCGCTGGATTTAGCCCGAAAGATTATTGCATTTTTCTTGAAGAAATAACGAAAGGTTGCCCAGGAATTGGATTAATATTTGCCGCGCATCTAATGGGTATCACACCTATTTTGTTATCAAAAGATGCCGGAAAGAAGGCAAAGTTTCTATCGGCTATTGCAGAGTCTGAAAAGCAAAATAATCCTTTAATTTTTACCTCAGCCATAAATGAAGAAAAGTTTTCGGGATTAATTCCTGATAATATCCAGACTGCTGTTAAGAGTTACCGACTTTCTGGGAGCAAAATAAATGTATACGGTGGAGAAATTGCTAATTATTTTAGTTTACTGGCAAGGTTAGAAGGCAGTGATAAATTTGGTTGGTTTATCATTCTGTCTAATCTTAAGGGGACAGAGGTAAAAGAAGAAAAATACAGGATCGGACTCAGAATTTGTCCCATGAATAATATTTACTTTAAAGATGTAGAGATATTGCCAGAGAATATATTGGACGAAGCGAAATTGTCCGATTTGGTAGACTATTATAGATTTTTTGATTCTTCTCTGGGATCGGTCGGGGTAGGTATGGCTGAAGAAGCCTACGATATTGCTTTGAAGTATACGACCGAGCGCTATCAGGGTGGGAAAATTATATGTGAGCACGAGGCGGTGAAGGTGATACTTTCTGAGATGAAACTCTCAATTGAAACAGCCAAAATTTTTGTTTATCACTCGTCTCATGTTATCGCTTCTGCTTATGCCAGCGAAATAGCGGAGAAAGTTTGTATTGATGCGATACAATTACTTGGTGGTTATGGCTATATGAAAGATTTCCGAGTGGAAAGAATATTAAGAGATGCCAAAACCTATCAGGGGATAGTAAATCCGGTATCCCGGAAAATGGAATATATTGGGCGCGAAATTGAAAGGTTAAGGTAAAGAGGAGAAAGAGAATGGAAAGAAAACTTGAATTTTTCAAAGGGGTTGTTCAATTCGATACTGAACTTGAAAGGGAGAAATCCAAATTTCCAATTTTTTATTATGATGCTTCTTCTATAACCGGTATATTTCCAGCGAGAGTTGGTAAATTAAGAAAAATCCTGCCAAAGAAAGAGTATCATCCTCTAACTATATTCCCTGGAATAGGAGCCATTGCAATTACTGCTTTTGAATACCGAGATACCGATATTAGACCATATAATGAATTATCTATTTCTGTTCCAATATCATACAAGTCTCGTTGCTGTGTTCCAGCAGTGAAATTGTTATCCTATCTCCTCCGGCGAGAGTTTCATGTTTATATTCATCATCTTCCAGTCACCACCAAAATAGCCTTAGACGGAGGCGTGATTGTATATAACTATCCAAAGTTTATTGCACAGATTGATTTTGAGCGGGATGATAGAAATGTGCGTGTCAAATTAATAGATGAAGGGAATCTTATTCTTTGCCTGGAAGGCAAGAAGATTAAGGCAGACAAAATTCTGAAGATGAGATATGTTACCTATCCAGTAAAAGACGGGAATGCACAGCATGCTGATGTTCTGATTAATGCGATAAATTTTGGTTCGTCTCGTAATTCATCAGACCTTTCTTTGGAACTGGGGGAGGAGCATCCGATTTCAAAAGAACTTCAGGATTTATTGATATCTAAAAGACCACTGCAGTACCAGTATATTCCAAAGTTTCAATCTATTTTATATGGACCAAACAGGTTGGAGTAAATGCAGAGACATATTTTTGGACCTGAAAAATTAATCTATAAGCTAAGAGATTTGAAGGAAGCATTTCCCAGACTCGGATTGATCGAGAAGTGTGCCCCAGATTATGTGTCTGAACTATATAAAGTTCAAAATACTGCCCGTGAGTTTGGCACAAAATATGTGGAGCCGATTGCTGAAGAATTAGATAAAAAGATAGAAAAGGACCACAATTATTTCCATTGGGATATAGTCTATAAAGCGCTGCCCTATAGATTTTTAAGTTATCTCATACCAAAGCAAAGTGGCGGTAAGGGGTTTTATACTACTCATTTTTCTATTCTTATGGAAGAGCTATGTAGTTTTTGCCCGGGTATCGCCAACATATTCGGGGCACATGCTTTAGGAATTTCACCGATTGTTCTTTTACCAGATACAAGACATTTTGCCACATATCTGAAAGAAGTAGCAGATAAAGAAAGAAAGGGAGAGCCAGTTTTATTTGCTTTAGCAATTACAGAACCAGAAGCAGGTTCTGATGTTGAGGATGCTGATTTTTTGAAAGCTGCCAAGCTGGTAACCCATGCCAGAAAAGTTAATGGTGGATACGTGTTGCAGGGAAGAAAGGTATTTATCTCCAATGGAAATGTAGCCAGATATATCTGGGTTGGCACTTTTCTTGATAGAAAAAGTCCACTTCAAACGGGAGTATCGTTTATAGTAAAAAATGATGCCAAAGGATTTTCCGTAGGGAGAATTGAAAGGAAAATGGGGCAGCGTGCCTGTCCAGCAGCGGAGTTAATGTTTGAGGATGTATTCATTCCAGAGGAGGATATAGTTGGCGATATAGGTGAAGGAGAAAGATTGACAGCACTTGTTCTCGGTACCTCTCGGGCACCGGTCGCGGCGATTGCCACCGGTATTGCCAGAGGTGCCTTTGAAAGGTTGTTGAAATATTTAAATGACACCACAATAAAAGGAAGATATTTGTTTGAAGAACAGTGGTGTCAGATTATGCTGGTTGATATATTGGCAAAAATTCAAATGGCAAGACAATTATATCTTGACGCTGCAATATGTTGCGACTTATTAAGCACCCCTAAATTAATGGAGCATCCCTTAATGAAGGCCTTTAATCTCGTACCGGGATCTATTATGAACTCAGATTTAGCCCAAAGAATCTTTAACCCCCAAAAAACCTATGAATTTGTAAGAAAGTTAGCTAAAAGAAGTATCTCAGATGAAGATTTGTCTTTAGTTGCTGGTTATAGTTCCCTGGCAAAATTTTCAGCTTCTGATCTGGCGATAGAAGTGACATCAAAAGCAATGCAAATTATGCAGGAAGATGGGGCAATATCCTCATATGGAATCGAAAAATTGTACCGTGATGCTAAATTAACTCAAATATACGAAGGAACAAATCAGATAAATAGACTATATGCTTTCAAGAATATTTTGGTTGAAAGAAAGTGACGGGTTAATAAGCTATCCGGATGACCCTTACGTAGCACGCCATTTTATCTCTCTCCCCATTAGGCTAACCTCAACCCTTACAATTCTCAAAGGTTTAGCTCTATCAGAGCTCTTAGCTGACTCTCCTAGTGCCCCAAGACCACACGCATTCAACAGATTATGGACATTTTACCTACCGTGGAGAATAGGGCCAATGCGCTTGGTTGAACATAAGTCCAAAAAGTTCAGTGAAACGCCTTTTGTGTTTACAAGGCTATCGGTTCCATCCTGAATTCCTAGGTGTTAAGCTTGCCAAATCTATATGCAGCGATAGCCGCATCAACCAGATACCAAACTCCAACGCCTCCACACGTTATTAGCTTTACGACACCCCAACCGATTTGTCCTCGGTAGAAACGGTCCAGGCCAAAATAGCCAGCGAGGAAAGATATTATGAGGATAGTTAACTGCTGTTGCCACTCCTTCTTTGTCTCCATCTCGAATACCTCCTTGTGTCTGATCTAACTAGAAGTCTACCAGAGTTGACCAAGATCACACAATCGCCTGAAAAGTATAACGAGAAATATGCCTCACCTTTTGAGGTTAAACGTTAAGCTGAAAGTTCTACCTATAGTAACCTCAGCTCCACCATCTCAGCCTCGTTTAAACAGACATCACGTTTCACATTCATTTTACAGATTAAGGCAGCTTTTCATGTTGTGTGATGAGGAAGATGGCTGGTATTAGGCGGAAGCTTAGCTTCCTTCGCGAAGATATTTGAAGGTGGATAGGGTGGCAGTAGCGCCGTCACCGACGGCACTGGCTACCTGGCGGGCTGAGTTTTTGCGGATATCGCCCACGGCGAAGATACCTGGTGCTGAGGTAGCCATTGACTCATTGGTCTTGATATGCCCGGTTTCATCCAGCTCCGCTATGCTGGCGAAGCATTGACTGTTGGGTGTAATCCCTATGGCAACGAACACGCCAGCCACCTCGAGGTTAGTAGTTTTACCTGTTTTCACGTTGCGCAGTCTGAGTCCACTAACTTTATTATCTCCGGTAATCTCATCGACCACGGTATCCCAGATGGGCTCTAGTTTGGGCTGAGCTAAAGCCTGTTGTTGAAGGATTTGACCGGCTCGGAGCTGGTCTCGTCGATGTATAATGTAGACCTTGCTGGCATGCTGGCTTAACTCCAGGGCATCAGTGATAGCCGTGTCACCGCCTCCGACTACGGCTACATCCATGTCACGAAAAAGAAAACCATCGCAAGTGGCACAGTAGGAAACACCACGGCCCAGGAGTTTATCCTCACCGGGAACTCCAAGCTTGCGATACTCTGAGCCAGCAGCGATAATCACTGCTTCAGCTTCAAAATTGCCCTCGGTGGTGATGGCATTGTAAGTACGCCCTGGCTTAATGGCTGTGACTTCAGCAGTGATGGTTTCCAGTCCGTATTTGGTGGCTTGTTGGTGCATGAGCGAAGCTAGTTCAAGGCCGGATATGCCTTCAGGAAAGCCAGGATAGTTATCTACCTGCCTGGCATTCACTATCTGGCCGCCGAACATGCTGCGCTCTATGAGTAGGGTCTTGAGTCCGGCTCGAGATGTATATAGGCCGGCAGTGAGGCCAGCCGGGCCACCGCCGATGATGATGACTTCGTATTTACTCATGCTATATGCTTGCTTGAGCCTTAATTATAGCAGGTGATGGGATTATTTGCCGATGACTGAGTGCCTTCAGAAGACATTTCTAGTCGCGCCATTGCTGGTGACTAGAACGAATAGGGCAGGGGGGCTATTTGACATAACGTAACGTCAATCGAGATAGATTGACATAATGTTTAGGTTATTCTTTGTTCCTGCTGTGATAAGTTCGGTGAACCTCTTTTAGATGCCTATTGGTAACGTGAGTATAAACCTGAGTTGTTCGGATGCTCTCGTGGCCAAGCATTTCCTGGACGGAGCGAAGGTCGGCACCGGCGATTAGCAGGTCTGTGGCGAAGGAGTGCCTCAAGGTGTGAGGGGTGACTTCTATGGGCAAGCCGCATCTCTTGGCATATTTGTTGACGATTTCTTGCACCGACCTTGCCGTCAGTCGCATTTTTTCGCCATCCTTTGTAGTATCAATTCTGCCGCTGTAGCGTCTAAACAGTGGCTTGAAGCTGTCTTTTCTTGTTTGCAGATAGCGCTCAAGCCAATGCGCCGCTGTATCTGACAGAAAAACCACCCTTAGTTTATCTCCTTTGCCTCTGACGCCGAATTCTTTGCGGTCCAGGTTTATCTGGTCGCGGTTCAGCCGCACTAGCTCTGAAACCCTGAGTCCGGTGCTGAACAAGGTTTCCAGGATAGCCTTATCCCTGAGTCCGGCCTCATCTGATATTTTGGGGCTGTTCAACAGTCTTTCTAGCTGCTCTGAGTTCAGAAAGGCGACTGAACGTTGGCTTTGCTTCGGCAGTTCGATTTTATCTGGGGATAGGGTAGAAATATCCCGCTGAACCAGTAGATATCGAAGAAAAGCCCTTAAGGCGATAATATGGTAAGTCTGAGTGACACGTTTTAATAATGTTCTGTCAGGATTGCACAGATGAGCCAGGTACAACCGGTATCTTCTAATAAGCTCTGATGTTATGTCGTCAGGTCCTGTTGCCTTGGAGTTTGCCTTGAGCCAGTCGAGGAAACGGCCTAGATAATGCCTATATTCACGAATAGTGAGAGGCGACCGGCCTTTCTCGACCTCCATATATTCCAGGAAATCATCAATTAGCGGTTCTAAGCTCATGGCTGGCCCATTTGGAGTATTTTAGGCGTATCTTATGTTCGCAAAAGTGTCATTTTCAGAACCTGATTCAGGTTAACATTTCTTCATTCCCTTGTCAAGTGCTTCTGATCTGTATTGCTCCTGCTGGACAGGCTTGGGCGCATTTGGCGCAACCGCGACAAAAGCGAGATGGATGAGAAAAAGGATATTCGTGAGCAGCTTCTTGTCGCAGGACTTTATTTGGACATTCGGTTGCGGCTGTGCATATGCCGTCGCCACACTTTTCCGGCTTACATCTTTCATAGTCGACTACAGCTACCGGATGCGTCACTCTAGCTTATCCCGGGTTTGGAATTCGGACCTAATTGTGCAGCAATCCTATTCAAGAGCTTGTCCAGGCCCCAGCCTTTTAAGGCTGAAATGGCTATCGTATTGCCGTCCGGTGGTTTTACAACCGTGATCAGGGCTAAAGCGTTCATTTCCTCCTGATTTTCAACAACCAAGTCCATCTTATTCAGTACCGTAATCTGAGGCTTATTGGCCAGGTCGAGGTCGGCAAGTATCTCCTCTACTGTCTGGAACTGCTCAGCGGCGTCGTGATGAGTTATGTCAACTATATGCAATAGTAAGTCGGCTTCGGTTAATTCCTCGAGTGTAGCTCTAAAGGCGGCAATTATTGATGGGGGCAATTTGTGAATGAAACCAACGGTATCAGTTAACAGAAATTGTTGTCCGTCGGGTAAAATCAAGCGCCGGGTCACCGGGTCTAGCGTGGAGAAAAGCTTGTCTTCAACCAAGACATCGGCTTGGCTCAAGGCGTTGAGCAAGGTGCTTTTACCAGCGTTGGTGTAGCCGACCAGGGCGACTATAGGAATATGGCTCTTCCTGCGCTTTTGACGATATAGTGCCCGATGCCGTCTTACTGCCTCAATTTGACTCTGGAGACGATGGATTCGTTTGCGGATGAGACGGCGGTCTGTCTCCAACTGTGATTCTCCGGGGCCTCTAGTGCCAATGCCACCACCTAGACGTTCAAGATGGCTCCACTGGCCAGCGAGGCGGGGTAAGAGATATTGGTGTTGGGCCAATTCTACCTGGAGTTGACCTTCGCGGGTTTGGGCTCGCCTGGCAAAGATATCCAGTATCAGTGCTGTACGGTCGATCACTTTGACTTCCAGAGCTTCTTCTAGGTTTCTCTGTTGCCGTGGTGATAGCTCATCATTGAAGATGACCACGCTGTATGGAGAATGCTCTCTGAGTTTAATTAGCTCTTCTAACTTTCCCTTGCCCAGATAATAAGTGGGAGAAGGCCTTTCTAGTTTCTGGGCTAGTCTGCCAATTACCTCGGCGCCGGCTGTCTTTGACAGATAAGATAATTCCTCCAGAGAACTTTCAATCGACCACTTGTCAGCGGAGGATTTGCTATCAACCCCAACCAGCAAAGCCTTCTCTTTTTCAGTTCGAGTTTTAAGTAAGGTTTGTCGCATGTTTAAAACACTGTGTTAAATTATTTTCCCTTAGCCTTGCGCCACTTCAGCAATTGGTTTATACCTTTATCAAGGCGGTCATCTGGTAAGGTTAGTGATAGACGGATGTAGCCTTCACCGGCTTTGCCATAGCCGGTTCCTGGGGTGACTGCCACATTAGCCCCGTCCAGTAATTCAGTGGTGAATTTTACTGACGTATAACCATCGGGTATCCTGGCCCAGAGGTAGAAGCTGGCTTTAGGTGGCTTAACTCTCAGGCCTATATCATTGAGAGCTTTGACCAGTTTGTCTCGACGTCGCTGGTAGATTGCGTTATGTTCGGCAATTGAGTCCTGAGGGCCTGTCAAAGCTTTGATGGCTGCTTGCTGAATTGCCTGTGGAATACCCGAGTCCAGGTTGGACTTGAACCGAAACAGAGCGTCTATCATTGTGGTGTTGCCCACAGCCATGCCTATCCGCCAGCCAGTCATGTTGTAAGTCTTGGACAAAGAATGAAATTCTACGCCGACTTCTCTAGCTTCAGGCACCTGCAGGAGGCTGGGTGGTTGATAGTTATCGAAGGCAACCTCCGTATAAGGGGCATCGTGGCATATAGCCAGGTTATATTTCTTAGCGAAATTTACTGCCTTCTTGAAAAAAGCGATGTCAGCTACTGCTCCAGTGGGATTGTTTGGATAATTCAGCCATAGAAGTTTAGCCTTCTTAGCTATTTTCTCAGGGATGGCTTCCAGGTCGGGAAGAAAGTCATTCTCCTCGGTCAAAGGCAAGAAATAAGGCTCACCGCCGGCCAGCAATATACTCATGGAGTATACCGGGTATCCCGGGTCAGGCACTAAAGCTATATCGCCAGGGTCGATGAAACAGAAGGAGATATGACCGACGCCTTCTTTGGAGCCGATGAGAGGCAATACTTCCTTGTTCGGGTCGAGTGTTACTCCAAAGCGCCTATGATACCACTGGGCGATGGCTTGGCAAAGTTCAGGCAGTCCTGCGGTTTCTGGGTAACGGTGATTAGTTGGGTCATGTGCTGCCTGACATAGCTTTTCGATGATGTGTTTTGGTGTTGGCATATCAGGGTCGCCTATGGCAAAGCTGATTACATCTTCTCCCCTAGCTTGCTTCTCAGCGATTTTGCGATTGATCTCTACAAATAGATACGGTGGAAGTTTATCAAGACGATGCGAAAATTTCATTTTGGCCACTCTCCAGTAAAAACTTCTTCAACTGGTCCGCTTAGATATAACTCCCCTGCCCCATCCATGGTTATGGTTAAGTTACCGCCTGGTAACATTATGTCAACCTCATTGTCTGTGTAACCTTTCAGTTTGGCAATTGTGGCTATGGCACAGGCGCCACTGCCACAAGATAGAGTTTCGCCGGCTCCCCGTTCCCAGACTCTGGCTTCTATTTTGTTGCGATTTAAAACATTTGCTACCTCAAAGTTCGCCCGTTCCGGAAACATGGAATGGTTTTCTACCTGTGGTCCTATTTCAGAAAGAGGAAAACCAGCTACAGGTTGGGATAAAAAGCTTACAGCATGAGGGTTTCCCATGGACACAAATGACATATTCAGCTTTTCTCCCGCTATCTGCAGAGGATAATCCAGTATCGGTATTATGTCAACTCCCCCCCTCCCTTTTTGTGACTTGTCTATTATTACTGGTATATCTTCAGCCCTGAAGCTGGGCTTGCCCATATTCACTTTGGCATGGCTAACTTTACCCTGGGACATAGAAGCCTTGATGGTTCTAATGCCTGCCATGGTCTCCACGGTTAAGTTTGGTCCGGGAATTATTTTTCTATCAATGACGTATTTGGCGAAGCATCTTAAGCCATTGCCGCTTACCTCAGCCTCGGAGCCGTCGGAGTTGAAAAGCCGCATTTTTAAGCTGGCAGTATGTGAAGTTATTACCAGCATTATGCCATCGGCACCTGCACCGAAATAGCGGTGGCACATATCTCGTGCTAACTTTTGCCAGTCCCGCTCCATATTTCGGGCATCTATCAAGATGAAGTCGTTCCCGGTAGCCTGCAATTTAGCGAATTTCATGATCGACCTGCTTGCCGTGAATACCAGCCAGAAAGGATGACACTAAGTCAGTTGTTTCTTTCTGTATGTCATCATATTCATTTAGCCAGTGAATTCTGATATCATCCAAGTGGAGCCAGGCATATTGGCGGCGGACGTAGCGATGTGTTTCATATTTCATCTGCTGAACTGCTGTAGGCAAATCCAACTTGTCTTGAAGAAACATGCCTATCTGTTTATAGCCTATGCCAGACATGGAAGATAAATCCAGGCTATAGCCTTTTGCCATTAAGTCTGTCACTTCGTCCACTAGTCCTTGTTTTATCATCTCGTCCACCCGGGAGTCAATTCTACGATATAAATTTTCTCTCTGCATAGTTAAGCCGATGATTAGGATTGGATATTGTGGCGGTTGTTTTTGCCATAGCTGGGAGGCATGTTGTCCGGTTGCCCTGCATATCTCCAAAGCCCTGATGATCCGTCGCAGATTGGTAGGCATAATCTTGATGGCAGCCACCGGGTCTATTTTCTGCAGTTCTTGATACAAAGTGTAGCCACCTTCTTCTTTGGCTCTCATCTCAAGGCTATGCCTGAGTTCGACATCGGGAGCCACCGGTGGTATTTTCCAGCCTTCTATTATTGACCAAACATAGAGACCGCTGCCACCAACCAGGAGAGGAAGTTTTTGCCGCTGTTGGATATTTTCAATTGCCTCAAGAGCCAGTTTCTGGTAGATGGCTAAGCTGAAGGATTCATCAGGGTTAATTATATCGATAAGGTGATGTCGAACCAATGATAGCTCGGTGTGGTTGGGCTTGGCTGTGCCGATGTTCATGTGGCGATAAACTTGCCGACTATCAGCATTTACTATCTCACCGTCGAAATCTCGGGCTAGGCTTAAAGCAAGCTGGCTTTTACCTACTGCTGTTGGACCGATAACAGCAACAAGGCATTTCATTGGGTTGATTTGAGACTGGCTGTCTGCCTGACGATGCTTACGAACTCGTCAGCTTTAAGGCTGGCGCCACCTACCAGAGCACCATCGATGTCAGATTTGGCAATGAATTCAGCGATGTTGCTGCCGGTGACGCTGCCACCGTACAGTATTCGCACTGTTTTGGCTGTTTCCTTGCCCCACATATTGCCTAGTATACCGCGAATAAGGCTGATTGTAGCATTGGCTTGTTTTCCTGTAGCTGCTTTCCCTGTGCCGATAGCCCAGATTGGCTCGTAGGCGATAACCAGTTGGCTTGTAGGATTTATGCCTGCTAAACCTGACTTTACCTGCCTGGTTATTTTCTGTTCTGTTCTGCCAGCCTCGTTATCTTCCAGGCTTTCGCCGACACATAAAATAGGCTTAAGTCCGGATTCTAAGGCTTTCTTTACTTTTTTATTGACTAGCTCGTCTGTCTCGGCGAAATATTGCCTGCGCTCTGAATGGCCCAGGATGACAAAATCACACAGGTCAGTGAGCATAAGGGGCGATGTTTCGCCAGTATAAGCACCTTTATCTTCAAAATACATGTTCTGGGCGCCGAGCTTAATGGATGTGCCTTCGATTAGTCCTTTTATGGCAGCTAGCGAGATGAATGGTGGGCATAGTACCTTCTCCACACTGTCTATGCTAGCCAGTTCGGACAGCATAGCTCGAACAAGTTTTTCAGCCTCTTCAAGCCTGGTGTTCATTTTCCAGTTGCCGGAGATTAATGGTTTTTGCATATCAGGCTCCAAATTTTGTTAATTTCAAAGCATTGGCCATAGCCAAAGGCATTATATCTGTGGCAGGGATTCTGCCCAGTCCACCTGAGAGACAGGCTGATTCAGAGAATTCCTTAGCATTGTCAGGCCGACACCATTGAGAGTAAAGCAAAAGAGGTACTGGATGCCAGCTGTGCCCTTTTAGCATGGCCGGCGTTGAATGGTCACCGGTAACAATGATAACCTCAGGTTTTAGATTCAGTAGTTGAGGGAGAGCCGAATCAACCTGCTCGATGACCTTGACTTTTCTCTCGAAATCCCCGTCCTCACCGGCACTGTCTGCGTGTTTGACGTGAATATAGAAGAAATCGTGTTTGTTGTAGCAGTCGGTCAGGATCTTTAGTTCCTCTTGGATGCCACCATCGGTGCTGAATACTTCCATTCCTACCAGCTTGGCAAGCCCCTTATACATGGGGTAGACGGCTATGGCTGCTGGCGTCAGCTTATATATCTCACTCATAGATGGGATGTCAGGTAGTTTAGAGAAGCCTCGGAGTAGAATCATATTAGCCGGGTGATTTCCTGCCAAAATTCTTTTAGCCTGTTTGATAAACTCGTTTATGAGACCAGCTGTGTGCTTGGCTGTTGCTTTTGTGTTCTTTGACGGATAGGGAGCTACGCCTATCTTTTGTGGGTCAGTATCGTTAAGTTCAGCATGTAACTCTTTGCCGCGTAGAACAAATGAAAACCGATGTTCTTTAACCGGTAAGACAAGAAGCTCGACTCCTTCCAACTTTATCTGGCCTAACAGCTTGCACAGTTCGATGCATTTATCCGTGTTAATACGTCCGGCTCTTCGGTCAGTGATAAGCCCTTTATCATCAACTGTGCAGAAATTGCCTCGAGCAGCAACATCGCTCTTTTTGAGCTCAAAACCAATTCCTAGTGTTTCCAGAACACCTCGCCCGATGGTAAACTTGAGTGGGTCATAGCCGAATAGTGCCAGGTGGCCAGAACCGCTTCCCGGAGTAATCCCCGGGCTTACCGGGTCAGTAAGTCCACATATTCCCTGCTTAGCTAAGAGGTCGAGGTAAGGGGTTTTAGCTGTCTCAAGCTCCGTTTTGCCGGTCTTGGCGTCAGGTAATCCACCTAGACCATCGATGACCAGCATCACTATCTTGGATAGTGAAACCATGCTGATCTGCCTTATTTCTTCTAGTGGAATCATTTCACCTTATCCAATAGCGCAGCCACACCGGGCAGCGTCTTTCCTTCCAGGAAATTCAGGCTGGCGCCGCCACCTGTTGAGACATGCGTCATTTTATTTGCCAGGTTCATCTCTTGAACGATCTCAGCCGTTGAACCACCACCGACAACGGTCGTTGCTTTCAGGCTAGCCAGTAATTCGGCTATCGCCTTAGTTCCCTGGGAAAACTGTGGTATCTCATAAACCCCCATAGGACCGTTCCAAAAAACCGTTCGGCATTGTTTTAGTTGTTGGGAAAAGAGTTCAATAGTTTGAGGGCCGATATCGGCAATACTTTTGTTTGCAGGTATATTGGTTATTGGGACTATCTCGCCTGTAGCTTCTACGCTTATGTTATTAGCAACAAGAACATCTATGGGCAGAAGTAAAGCTCCCGCGTTTTTTTTGGCAGTTTCCATCAATTCCCGAGCCAGACTTTGTTTGTCAGCTTCGACTAGAGACAACCCTACTTCGTAGCCTCGGGCTTTCAGGAAGGTGGCTGCCATGCCGCCACCGATGAGCAGCAGGTCGACTTTGTCCAGAATATTTTGAATCAAGCCGATTTTATCACTGACTTTGGCGCCTCCTAATAAAGCACCGAAGGGATGTTCAGGACTGGTTAGAAGGCTGCCGAGGGCCTCCAATTCTTTTTCCATCAGAAAGCCAGCGACTGCTGGCAGGTATTTAGTTACACCTACTGTTGAGGCATGGGCTCGGTGAGCAGTACCAAAGGCATCGTCTACATAGGTGTCAGCCAGCCTGGCTAAGGCTTGGGCAAAAGAGGAGTCATTGGTTTCCTCCTCAGCATGAAAGCGGATGTTTTCCAGAAGCAGAATATCGCCTTCCTTAAGATTATTTACTGCTTTTTCCACATCAGCACCTGTACAGCCAGAGGCAGTTGATACTGGCAAGTTTATGAGTTGGGAAAGCCGCTGTGCAATGGGAGCCATTCGCAGTCCGTCGACTACCTTGCCATCCGGGCGTCCCAAGTGGGAACATATAATAATTTTTGCCTTATGCTCAACCAGGTATTTTATGGTGGGCAGAGCGGCTCGAATGCGGCTATCATCGGTAATATCGCCTGTCTTTATATCCAGCGGCACGTTGAAGTCAACTCTGACCAAAACTCTCTTTCCATTGACTTCCAGGTCGCGAATGGTTTTTTTAGCCAACCTGTCTCCTTGATATGATTTGTTCCAGCCTTTTCTTTATGTTCTTGGCTTCGGCAACTGCTGCTGGAGCCGTTTCGAATACGCTTTTTCCCAGCCGATCGGCGGTGGCGACTTCAGGGTGATAATTAATAAAACCCAGCACCTCAAAGTCGGACAAGTTGTCAGCAATGAACTGACGCTCGTCGTCATCGTGTGTTTTCGAGCCAACTACATAGCATTTTTTGACGCCTAGGTCTTTGGCTAAACGTTGAACGGCTCGAGCGGTCTGAAAACTGCGTTGCCCCGGTTCAACTACTATAATGAAAGCATCCACGCCTTTAGCCGTTCCACGTCCCAGATTCTCTACGCCGGCATCCATGTCCATAATGACCACCTCTGATCTGCTTAACACGAGATGGCTGACAAGGCTCTTTAGCAAGGCCCCCTCTGGACACAGGCAGCCGCTGCCTCCTTTTTTAACCGTTCCCATGACTAGGAGCTTTATGCCGTCTTTTTGAATGGAAAACCGCTCAGGAATATCGTCGACTTTAGGATTCAGCTTGAAGAATGTACCGAAGCTGCTGGGTTTAGCTCCGGTGCGTTCCTGTATCAGTTCTTGGAGTTCAGCGATTGGAGTTATTCGACTAGACTCGTCAGCGCTAATGCCCAAAGCTGTAGCTAAGTTAGCATCCGGGTTTGCATCAATGGCTATAACCTTGTTGCCTTCAGTTGAATATATCCAGGTTAGAAGGCTTGCTAATGTGGTTTTGCCTACGCCACCCTTGCCAGTAATAGCCAGTTTCATATTTTATTGAATAGCGTTAAGAAAGTTTCGTATGCTTGTGGATTATTCCCGATCATCGGATTATCTTTTTTGTAACAAATCTACGTGGAGTATATCTGATGGCAGAGACAAAATCAAGGTATTTTGCCTTCAAATAGGTTCTCAAGGTGATTGCAGCAATGCTATAATAGGACAATGCGCATAGCTATTATCGGGCTGGGTCTTATCGGGGGTTCTATAGGATTAGCTTTGAAACAGGCCGATTGGCGAGAGGCAGAGATAATTGGTTATGCTCGCCGTCGGGAAACAGGCACTTTGGCTCTGAAGTCAGGTGCTGTCGATAAGGTTGAATCAAACCTATGTGGCGCGGTCAAGGGGGCTGATATCATCATCATTGCTACACCGGCCCTGACTTTAAAAGATGTTTTCACACAAATAACTCCTGGGTTGACAGCTGATTCTATTGTTACAGATACTGCCAGTACTAAGGTGCAGGTTATGCAATGGGCAGAAGAGCTGTTGCCGTCAGGGACAAACTTTGTTGGCGGTCATCCCATGGCGGGTAAGGAGATTCAAGGCATTAAAGCTGCTGAAGCCGGCCTGTTCCATAATTGCATTTATTGTTTGACACCATTGCCGCAGGCCAAGCCAGCAGCGATCCAGGCTGTAAAGGATATGGTAAAGACGCTGGGGGCTGTTCCCCTTGTCATTGGCGCCCAAGAACACGACAGATTGGTAGCTGGCATTAGTCACTTACCACTATTACTGTCGGTGGCTCTGGTCTCAACAACTACCAAAGATCCCTCTTGGCGGCAGATGTCGCGTCTAGCAGCCAGTGGTTATCGAGACCTTACTCGCTTGGCTTCAGGGAATCCAGAAGTTAGTGCACATATATGCCTTAGCAATCAGGCTGCGATTGTCTCTTGGATTGATACGTTTATTGATGAACTAGAAAGACTACGTAACATGATAGCCGATGGGACTGATGAAATAGAGAAAGCTCTAGCTCTAGCTCATGAGGCGAGGCAAAAATGGCTGGGAAAACGCTACTAAAAACAATCTCATCACCTAAGCAATTGGCTGGAGAAATTGCTGTACCCGGTGATAAATCTATTTCACATCGTGCTCTAATCTTCAACAGTTTAGCGTTAGGTGACAGTAAGATTAGCAATCTATCGCCGGGGAGGGATTGTCTCTCAACAATTAACTGTTTGAAGTCCCTCGGGGTGAAGCTTGCGAAAGAAAAACAAGAAGGCAAGCCCCCAGTTGTTGTTATTTACGGCATTGGTAATAGAGGCTTAACCGAAGCTAGAGATGTTCTTAATGCCGGGAATAGTGCTACGACCATGCGTCTTCTCAGTGGCGTACTTGCTTCACAAGTATTCCTTTCCATTCTTACTGGTGACGTTTCTCTTCGCTCTCGGCCGATGAAACGTTTGATCGAGCCACTCCGTTTGATGGGCGCTGAAATCTACGGACGTGGTGATGATTCCTTTGCTCCTCTGGTTATCAGGGGTAAGAGACTACGCGGTGTGACCTATCCCTTGTCGGTACCCAGTGCTCAGATTAAGTCGGCGATTTTGTTAGCTGGCCTATTTGCTCAGGGAGGTACCACTGTGAAGCAACTTCAACCATCTCGCGACCACACGGAGCGGCTGCTTAAACGGATGGGTGCTAAAATTGAAAATGACAATGGCCATATATCTTTGACACCTTTAAAGGCTCCTTTAACCTCGGTTGACCTCTGTGTACCCGGTGACATAAGCTCGGCAGCTTACTGGCTGGTTGCCGGCGCTATACATCAAAACGCTAAGATTAAGATAGTAAATTGCGGCGTTAATCCGACACGAACTGGAATTATAGATGTCCTTTTAGCTATGGGCGCCAAACTTAAAATAGAGAACCAACGGTTGGAAGGTAATGAGCCTGTTGCTGACCTGTGCATAGAATCAAGCAATCTAAGGGCTATTGAAATCGGCGGAGATATAATCCCCCGCTTAATTGATGAAATTCCACTACTGGCTGTAGCAGCCTGTGTAGCCCAAGGCAAAACAGTGGTCAGAGACGCCGGTGAGTTACGGGTCAAAGAATCTGATAGAATTACGACAACAGTTCGAGAGCTCTCCCGTCTTGGTGTCAGGATTGAAGAGCAACCCGATGGCATGGTTATTTACGGAGGTGGAACACTGTTGGGCACAGAGGTCACCAGCCATTTTGACCACCGACTGGCGATGAGCCTGGCAATCGCTGGCCTGGCTGCCAAAGGGAACACCTCAATCCAGAATGCTCAGGTGGCAGAAATATCCAATCCATGTTTTTGGGAAGAGTTGGAGAGGCTTGCCAGGCATCAGGATAAGAGATGAGGAATAGAAGTGACGCGTGACAAGATAAACAAAACTCTATCTCCACCCCCTCTCTTCATCGTTATCTCCGGCCCCTCTGGCGTTGGAAAGGATGCTGCATTGGATAAGATGAAAAAGGCGGGCTTTCCCTTCCACTATGTTTTGACTGCGACCACTCGCCCAAAGCGTCAGGGAGAGAGGGATGGTGTTGATTACCAGTTCTTATCCGAAGAAAAATTCCGTCAAATGATTAAAACGAATCAATTTTTGGAATGGGCAAAGGTTTATGGTAATTATTATGGCGTGCCTAAACGAGAGATAAAAGAAGCTTTAAAAGCGGGATTGGACACCATCGTGAAAGTAGATGTTCAGGGTGCAACTACTATCAAGCAAATTTTGCCTGATGCTGTATTTATATTTCTTATGCCCCCATCGATAGGAGAGTTAGCTAATCGGTTGAAGCAACGGCATGGATTATCCTCGCCAGACTTAGACTTGCGATTAAATAAAGCCCAGGAAGAAATAGAAAGCTTACCCCTTTTCGATTATGTCGTGATAAGCCATACTGATGGCCTAGACCTCACTGTCACCCAGATAAATGCCATTGTAACTGCTGAGAAATGTCGGTTAAAACCAAGAGTGGTGACGTTATAGAAATGTTCAGCGCTGCCAATGATGTAAATATCCTGCCAGATACGGAGTGGTTGTACCATTTTGCTCTCAAGCAGAGCCCAACCTTTCTAGAATGGCGTTTTCTTTAGCTCTCATCTGCTGGTTCTCCTGAGGAAGTTCGTGGTCATATCCCAAAAGATGAAGGACACCGTGGACAATTAGCAGTGCTAACTCCTGTGTTACACTATGCCCCTGCTTTTGTGCTTGTTTGACCGCTTGGGGATATGAAATAACCACTTCACCCAAATGGAGTACGCCATCCGGAGGGCCAACAAAGGGTTGTTCTGGTCCTTGATTCGTGCTAGGAGGCATATGGAAAGCGAGCACGTCGGTAGGCTTATCCTCGCCTCGATAGATTCTATTTAACTTCTGAATTGTTTTGCTGTCGGTGATGACTAACCCCATTTCCGCTGACGAGATAATACCTTCGGTTTCAAGAGCTTTTGTAGCTATTCCTTGAAGCCAGCTTTCCTTCAGGGAAACCTCTAGATTCTGGTCCACAGAGATATTGATTTCCGGCTTAGCCACAATTTATTCTCACTGAAGCATCATATCAAAACAGCCTATTTCAATAAAGGCCTATCACCCTTCTTTTTGTTGAAAGCAACAAAAAAACTGTGATATATTGAGCTTGGGTGTTTCTCTGTGTGACTGGAGGGATCGCATAGTGGTCTAGTGCGGCCGCCTGCTAAGCGGTTGCTCCGAGAAATCGGGGTCATGGGTTCGAATCCCATTCCCTCCGCCATATCGGACCTAAAATCTCGAGGCTATATTGACTTTCGTTAGGCGGGCTAATTTAAGGCCCAGCCTATTGTGATTGAATTGGAGAGACTAATCTCAATATCTTGTGTCTGCGAAGCACGTAGCCCGAAAATCACCCTGCGCTACACAAAAAGATTGACCAAGTAACCTATGGGAGGTGAGTTAATGAAGAAACCTTTAGAAGGGATTCGAGTTATAGAGCTTGGGATGTTCCATGCAGGACCAGGCGGTGCTGCTATTTTAGGTGACCTGGGTGCAGAGGTAATAAAAGTAGAACAGCCGGGCTCAGGGGATCCTATTCGAAAGCTAGATTTTGTAGGGCGTGTCCGCCTGGAGCTTGAAGGTGGGCATAGTATATGGCATGAAGGTGCTAACCGCAGCAAGAAAAGTGTGACCATAGACCTGAACAAGGAAAAGGGAAGGGAAATAACTTATCGACTGGTAAGTAAATCGGATGTTTTTCTTACCAGTATGCGCAGGCCGGCTGTGGAGAAGCTGAAGATGGATTATGCCACACTATCCAAGGTCAACCCGAAGATTATTTATGCCTGGGTTTCAGGCTATGGTCCAAATGGCCCTGATCGCGATGTAGGTGCCTTTGACTATCAGGGGCAAGGCAGGTCAGGGATGATGTTCTGTGTAGGAGAGCCAGACATGACACCGCTTGTCTCCCAGTTTGGGATTATTGACCAAGCTACATCGATCATGGCTAGCCATGAGATTTTAACTGCCCTGTTGATGCGGGAACGGTTCGGGATTGGACAGGAAGTCCACGTTTCCATTTTGAGTACTGCTCTCTATATGCTTTATTGCAATGTTCTAATTGCTCTTGTTGGTGGCTTTGAAGCCCCCCGTCACCAGCGGTCAAAGGAGTACCCACTTAGAAACTATTACAAGTGTGCTGACGGTCGCTGGTTTATCCTGACAGCAACCATCTTTGATAAGTATTGGTCGTCACTTTGCCAAGCAATTGGGCACCCTGAATTGGAGAATGATGCAAGGTTTGACTCAATTGAAAAGCTGCTCGTTAATTCCGAGCAGCTCGTTGCCCTTTTTGATCAAATTTTTGCTGCCCAGCCCAGAGATGAATGGCTCAGAATCTTTGCCGAATACGATTTACCTGCGGCTCCTGTTAATAGGTTATGTGAACTTGTCGATGATAAGCAGATAATGGAAAACGGCTATATTATGGATTTTGATCATCCTAGATTAGGAAAGATAAGGATACCAGGTTATCCTATCCATTTTAGTAAGACAAACGCCATAACTAAGATTGCTGCCCCAGAGCTAGGAGAGCACACGGGCTTTATTTTGAGAGAGGTCGGTGGCTATTCGGACAAGGAAATAGCCCAACTCAAGAGTGAGGGTGTGATTTAAGTCTAATCCTATCACTGCGAAGGAGACAATTGTTTGTTGATTGCTCCTCAGAGATATGCAGAGTGATGGTTAGCGAAGATTAAATTTTACTCTCTAGATAGTGACCTCTGAATTGACACAATTTCTTGCTTTGAGCTAGCATATTCGAAAGTGGGTATAGTTTCACATTGATGAGATCGGGGGGAAGAAATGAGTTTAACACGATTTAGCTTGACAGGTAGAGTAACCATTGTAACTGGAGCTGGTCGAGGTATAGGTAAAGCTATAGCTCTGGGATTGGCAGATGCTGGTGCCACTCTTGTGGTGGCAGCCCGCACTGTTGCTGACATTGAAAACACTGCTTCGGAAATCCAGAAAAAAGGCGGGAAAGCGTTGGCTGTACCAACTGATGTGCGCATAAATGACCAGATAAATAATCTTGTAGATAAGGCGGTGAGTGAGTTCGGTAAAATCGATATCTTGGTCAATAATGCAGGTGGGTCATTTGTGGTGCCAACAATGGACATTAGTGAAGGTGGTTGGGATGCTATCGTCCGCGAGAATTTGAAAAGCGCATTCCTCTGTAGTCAGGCAGTTGCTAAAGTGATGATAGTCCACAGTGAGGGTGTTATTGTGAACATTGCTTCGGTTGCCGGACTCAACGCCTATATTTTTAATGCCGCTTATGGGGCAGCCAAGGCTGGAATTATAAATTTGACCAAGACCATGGCTACAGATTTAGCTAAGTATAACATCAGAGTCAATGCGATTGCTCCTGGCTATATTGCTACTGAGGGGATGCTTCAGCTGTTTGGTGCTCGACCAGAAGCAACCAAACAAATCCCACTAGCTCGTCTGGGGCAACCTGAGGACATTGTTGGCGGAGTTATCTATTTGGTTTCTGATGCCTCGGCTTATGTCACTGGTGAAACGCTGGTCATTGATGGTGGACTGACAACAAAACCAAGTTTGGGCCTCATTTAATGAAACCTTGAAAAATCAGGAATAGGTATGCCTGGGTATTACATTTGGACAATAGGTTGCCAAATGAACAAGGCTGAATCGCAGCGGGTGGCCTATTATCTCGAACTATTCGGTTATCAGGCCGCACCTGTACTACAGAGGGCTGACCTAGTAGTACTCAATACCTGTGTAGTCCGGCAGAGTGCTGAAAGCAAGGTTATTGGCACACTTGGTTACCTTAAAGGCATTAAGAATAGCAAGCCTGATTTTTCTATTCTAGTTACCGGTTGCTTTGTTGATTCTGATGTTAAGTGGCTTGAGAGGAACTTCCCACATGTTGACCTGTTCTTCAAGCCCAGCGATTATGCCGGATTGCTCAGATGGGCTGAAAAACAAGGTATTGGTATACCTGGGGATAGAACAGGCTTGCCTTCAACTAAGAGCACATCAGTTAGTGCGTCCATCCCTATTATTCAGGGTTGCAATAATTTCTGTTCCTATTGCATCGTCCCTTACCGGCGGGGTAGAGAAAAGAGTCGGCCCATAGAGGAAATAGTCTGTGAAGTGACAGAGTTAGCAAAACGTGGGACAAGAGAGGTCACTTTACTGGGCCAGAATGTGAATTCCTACGGGCATGATCTTCCAACACAGCCTAACCTAAGTAACTTGCTCACCGAACTAAATGATGTTGACGGCTTGGCTAGGATTCGCTTTCTAACCAGTCACCCCAAGGACATGGGCCAAAAGCTTATCCAAACTATCGCTTCCCTAGATAAGGTTTGTGAGCATATAAGCCTTCCTCTCCAGGCAGGAGATAATGATTTGCTCAAAGCTATGCGGCGTGGGTATACAGTGGAACACTACCGACAGCTTGTTGGTAACATCCGCAATTGTATTTCTGAGGTGGCTCTGAGCACCGATGTCATAGTTGGCTTTCCCAATGAAACTGAGGAGCAATTTGAGCGTACATTAGCTATGCTTGAGGAAATCAGATTCGATACCGTCCATGTTGCTGCCTATTCCCCACGTCCTGGTACCTCCTCTAGGGAATATAAGGATGAAGTTCTGCCTGATATTAAGAAGGAACGCCTTAACAAAGTTGAAATGCTCCAAGCTGATATAGCGGGTGACATCAACTCTCGGCTCACAGGTAAAATAGTGGAGGTGTTAGTAGAGGGTAGTAAAAGAGGTAAATGGTATGGGCGCACACGGAGCAATAAGCTGGTCTTTTGTGAAGGTGATAATGATTGCTTAGGACGCTTGATAGATGTTACTATAACTAAGGCCAGCCCGTGGGCACTACAGGCATGATTGCAGTGATTGGCAATAAACTAGAAGAGTTGAAATAATGATTTATGATTATGTCGTAATTGGAAGTGGTATCGCTGGACTTTACACTGCCCTGCTGGCCAAAGAGGCAGGTAGCGTTTTGGTTCTGACTAAGGGTAGCATTGAAGATTGTAATACCAGGCATGCTCAGGGGGGAATTGCTGCTCCCATAGGGGAAAATGATTCTCCCGAGCTTCATTTCCAGGACACCATCAATGCCGGTGATGGCCTGTGTGACCTTGAGGCAGTGCGCATTCTGGTTAATGAGGCGCCAGACCGTATTGCCGACCTTATAAAATTCGGTGTTCCCTTTGACACACTGGATGGAGAAATTGCCTTAACTAGAGAAGCTGCGCATAGTGTCCCTCGTATCCTGCATGCTGGTGGTGATGCCACTGGTGAGCATATTGAGGTCACCCTAAGTCGGCGAGTGCGCATGTCTTCAATAAACGTACTTGAATACTGTTTAGTCACTCAAATTATACTAGAATCTGGGAAAGTTAAAGGTGCGAGAGCTCTCGATTGCCGTACTGGCTTAATTGAAGAGTATGAATGTCGCTTTGTAATTTTAGCTACTGGAGGTGCTGGGCGGCTGTTTAAGTATACTACCAACTCTGATGTAGCCACTGGTGATGGTATTGCGCTGGCTTTTCAAGCCGGTGCTGAAATAACAGATATGGAGTTTTTCCAGTTTCATCCGACTGCTGTTCGCCTTCCCGGGGTTCCACCATTTCTCATCAGTGAAGCCGTACGCGGAGAGGGTGGCATCTTGCGCAATGTAGAAGGATATCACTTTATGCCAGATTATACGCCTGAAGCTGAGCTGGCACCTAGAGATGTAGTAGCTAGGAGCATTCTCTATGAGATGAGAAAAACTGGTAGCGACCGAGTATTCTTGGATGTGACTCATATTCCTGCCCGCCGAGTTGCTACACGTTTTCCTCATATTTATCGCTTCTGCCTTGATCATGGACTGGACATCACTAAAGGCCTTATCCCGGTAGCTCCAGCTGCCCATTATTTGATGGGTGGGGTTAAAGTCAATACCTGGGGGGAGACCAATATTGATGGGTTATTTGCTGCCGGTGAAACTGCTTGCACTGGTGTCCACGGTGCCAATCGACTGGCCTCGAACTCTTTGCTTGAAGTTGTGGTCTTCAGTAAACGGATTCTTGAAAGAACTCGGGAGATAGCTAAGGATATCCCAACATCGGTAACTACTAACACTGGCTGCTACCACCTGGAAGAGCGAAAAAAGTTGAAGACTACCTCACGGCTTAATTTATCAAACCTCGAATCTCTTCTCTGGGATAAGGTTGGCATTATTCGTTCCGGTGATGGTCTGTCTAAAGCTGTGGACATTCTGGCTACCTGGCAGGCTTTGTTGTCTCATCCAACAGACCGCCCTTCTTACGAGTTGAACAATATGGTATTGAATGCTCGCCTGATGGCTGAGGCTGCTTTGCTTCGTCAAGAAAGCCGTGGTGCTCATTTCCGAACTGACTTTCCTAAAACTTCACCAGACTGGCAAAAGCATGTCGTTTTCAGGGCAAGCAACTACACTTAAAAGGTAAGCCGCACACTTCATAAATATATAACTATTCCGACTGAAGTGCACAGCTTGTTCGCATTAAGAAAGGACCACTGTGTTATAATTCTCGATGGTGCTACGCTACAAAAAATAAAGAGGCTTTGTCGGCAGAGCGAATTAGTTCAAAGGGGGCTTTATGAAAAAGAGGGTTCATGATGTAGATGCGCTAACAAAAGCCGGGCCTTATTCTCATGTTGTGGAAGCGGGTGGATTTCTTTTTGTCTCCGGCATAGTTCCTGTAGACCTCGAAAAGAATTTAATGATAACTGATGATATAAAGGCGGCTACTGAACTGGTACTCACTAATGTGAAGAAAACGTTAGAGTCGGTAGGTAGTAGACTCGATAAAGTTGTTAAAGCAACTGTTTTTCTGCGGGATATGGCGGATTTCAGTAGCATGAACGAGATTTTCAGGGCCTTTTTCCCTAAAGATCCTCCAGCGCGCTCGTGTGTTGCTGTAAAGGAAGTCCCCGGCAATTTCCCTGTGGAGATAGAAGTTATTGCCATAAAATGAAACATTCAGTTTTAATCAAACGGTTTCTTGAGCTGCTTTGAAAGCCTGGGGGATTGTTATTTAATCTAACTCTAAATATTATTTTGGGGGTATAAGACATTTGAGGTATCACCTAGTAGTTTTGTCAAGAGTTTGAGAATGGTTGTAATCCCGAAAGGAGAGTATTATGACTAGAGAATCTAAGGGTTGCAAGGAACTGTTCAATGAGGTTATAGATGCTGGGCTTTGTACCTTATGTGGTGCCTGTACTGGTAGTTGTCCTTATTTGGTTTATTATAAAGGTAGGATTGCACTGCTGGATAATTGTACTAGAATAGATGAAGCTCAGTGTTATCAATATTGCCCACGGACTTATATAGACATGAATGGAATTAGTCAAAAAGTCTTTGGAACACAATATGGCGATAATGAAATAGGCACTACAACAGAAGAGGTGTTAATAGTAAGGTCGACAGATGCCAGCGTCACAGAAAAAGCACAGTATGGTGGTGTGGTAACCACACTCTTGTCATTGGCACTCGGGGAAAGACTTATTGAGGGCGCTCTTTTGACGAAGACATCAGATGACAAAACCCCGAGTCCTTTTCTGGCTCAAACTGCTGAAGATGCGCTTCAATGTGCCGGTTCTAGCTACATGGCTTGTCCTATATTAGTTAGATATAATCAAATCCCTAAGGGCAACAATAGTAAGCTGGGAATAGTTGCCATGCCATGTCAAGTTTTAGCTGTGGCCAAGATGAAAAAAGACCCCCCCGAGAACAGGGTTAGCATAGGCAATGTTAAATTGGTTATCGGGCTGTTTTGTACTTGGGCTTTGTCTCCCAACAAATTCTATCAATTCTTGAAAGAGAATCTTGCCTTATCGGAAGTTAAGAAGTTCGATATTCCCCCACCACCAGCTAATAGATTCGAAGTTTTTACTGCATCGGGCAAGACCTCGTTTCCCCTAGAACAAATCAGAGAGTTTGTCATGCCAACGTGTGCTTATTGTTTGGATATGACGTCAGAGTTTGCTGACATTTCGGTCGGCTCGGTCGAGGGCACTGAAGGCTGGAATACTGTCATCATTCGTACTGATGCTGGTGCTGATCTTATGGAGAAGGCTAAAAAGAGAGGGAAACTTCAAGTTGACAAGTTACCTTCGGCAAACCTGGCTCATCTGAAGGAAGCAGCACAGCTTAAGAAGAAACGAGCATTAAAGGAGATTGTCAAGAGGAGTGGTGACGAAAAGAACCTGCTTTATATTAGCTTATCACAGAACCTTGCCAAGAAGTTACTGTCCTAAAGTCTGTAGAAAGTCGAGGAGGTAAGTAATATGGCGAATATTGAAATAGACGCACCTGGTACCAGACAGCTTTTTATTGGTAATGAAGCCATTGCCCGTGGGGCATTGGAGGCAGGCATAGGATTTGCTGCTGCTTATCCAGGGACACCATCGTCGGAGATTATTGGCAGCTTAGCCCAGGTAGCCAAGGAGACAGGTATATATGCTGAATGGTCTGTAAACGAAAAGGTAGCCATGGAAGCCGCTGCTGGTGCTTCTTTTGCTGGTATTAGAGCTCTTGCTGCTATGAAACAGAATGGAATAAATGTGATTTCCGATTTTCTAGCAAATCTAGTTATGAGTGGTATAGGTAAAGGTGGATTGGTTTTGGTGAGCTGCGATGACCCGTCAGCTATTTCCAGCTCCAATGAACAAGATACACGCCCAATAGCTAAATGGCTGGATATTCCGCTAGTAGAGCCTGGTGATTTTCAGGAAGCAAAAGACATGACAAAATGGCTCTTCGACCTTTCTGAAGAGATAGGCACTCTTTGTATGTTACGAAGTGTGACTCGTATTGCCCATGCTAGGGGAAATGTGAAGCTAGGCGAACTACCCAAAAAGGAACAAAGAGCATATTTCGAGCAAATACACGATTTAAGAAATTTACTACCCACTAGCTTTATGCCGATTCCAAGTCCGCTGCGACATTTCTTCCTGCATATGAAGATGGACAAGGCACGGGAGAAATTCGAAGCAGCGCGATTCAATCAGTATGTGGGTCCGGATAAGGCAGACTTACTGATTGTAACTTGCGGAAGTTGCTGGCTCTATTCTCAGGACGCGGTAAAAGCATTGAAATTGGAGGATAAGGTAGGCATTTTAAAACTCGGTACCCTCTGGCCTCTACCTGAAAAATTTGTGGAGAGCCATCTGACTAAATCACAAGAAGTCCTGTTTGTAGAGGAGATCGACCCATTTCTGGAGCGGAGCATTATGGAATTTGTCGCCAGCTTGCCATCCACCAGCCCTCGTCCTACCTTCTATGGCAAGCGATCAGGGCATATAAATGCCTATGGAGAGTTAAATCCAGATTTGGTTATTAAAGCTATATCCAATATATTAGAGCTAATGTACCAACCTCGTGATACTGAGTACAATGGCAAAGCCGAAGCCGCTGCCAAAAGCCATGTCCCAGAGAGAAGCATGACTTTCTGTGCTGGTTGTCCACATCGAGCTACATTCTGGGCAATCAAGAACGCGCTTAAACTGGATGGACGTAGTGGCGTTGTTACAGGCGATATCGGCTGTTATTCCATGGCATTAGGGCCTGCTGGTTTTTTCCAGGTCAGGACAATGCATTGCATGGGAGGAGGAACCGGAGTGGCTAACGGACTGGGCAAATTAGGACGGTTTGGCTTTAATCAGCCGGTGCTTGCTGTAGTTGGCGATTCCACCTTCTATCACGCTACTATCCCTGCGCTGATAAATGGCATTTACAATCAGTCAGACTTTATCCTTGTCATTTTGGATAACAGTGCTACAGCTATGACTGGCTTTCAGCCTCACCCCGGAACCGGCATAACAGCCATGGGGGAACCGACAAAAGTGGTAAGTATGGAAGCCCTGTGCCGCTCTTTGGGCACACGCGTCGAGGTCTGTGACCCCTTTGATTTGAGAGGCACAACAGCGACGCTACTAGAACTGATGGCTGAAGGCGGTGGTGTCAAGGTAGCTATAATGAGACGCCAGTGCGAGCTAGTTAGAGCTAAAAAGGAGAAGCCACCATATAAAGTATATATAGACCCCGAGAAATGTATTGGAGAATCTTGCGGCTGCGACAGATTGTGCACCAGAGTCTTTCTCTGCCCGGGACTGACATGGGATAAAAAGGCTGGCAAATCTAAGGCAGACGAGGTTATTTGTACTGGATGTGGTGTATGCGCAGACGTGTGTCCACAAGGAGCTATCATAAGGGAGGCAGCATGACCAAAAAACAGTTGATGAAAGACCCGCTTAACCTGGTTATTACCGGCGTTGGAGGGCAGGGCAATGTGATGATATCGCTAATCATTGGCAACACTTTTGTGAGGAATGGCTACTTTGTGACTGTTGGGGAGACCTACGGAGCATCCCAGCGTGGCGGGCCGGTCATGAGCCACATGAGAATCTCCAAAGAGACTCAGTATAGCCCGTTCATTCCTGATGGTTGCGCTGATATTATCCTCGGTATGGAGCCGGTGGAAACATTGCGAATGCTGGGCCGATATGGTAACACGCATGTCATCACCATAATAAATCCCAGACCCATATATTCTATTGATGTTACCGGCGGTCATGCTGAGTATCCTGACTTAGACAAGCTGGTTGAGACCGTGAAAGAGCTGTCATATCAAACATGGATTATTAATGCCACCGAAGAAGCACAGAAAATGGGAAGTCCTATGTTTGCCAACGCAATTCTCATTGGTGCTCTAATAGGCTCTGGTGTCTTGCCACTGGACAAGAAGTCGGTGGAACCTGTGTTGCGTGAAACTTTTCCCAAAGAACTCGAAGCCAATCTGGCAGCTTTCAACAAAGGCATTAAATTCGTAAGATCTTAGAAATCGTTTACCTGATTTAAGACTGCATTTCACTTTGCCGCCAGCTCTTTAGACATGTGAACCTACTTTAAACGCTCCCACCTACCCCCCTTTTCTCAAAATTTTGCGTCTAAATCTCCCCCGGGGGGCTTGACAAACGACTAAAAAATGTGTACACTTGTTTGTAGAACGTTGGTTTGTAAAACATGTGTTTAAAAAGGGGCTATTAGATGAGAAAGCCGGGAGTAAGTGAGACAAGGCAGCGGATATTGAAGTTTATCCGTAGTTTTTTTGAAGGCAGGGGTTATGCACCTACGGTTAGAGATATTCTAAAAGGGTGCAATATAAGCTCGACGGCAGTTGTCCAGCATCATTTGAATATACTGGAGAGGGAAGGCCACATTCATCGGGATCCAGAAATCTTCAGAAGTATCCAACTCCTTGACAGAAAGAGTGCTGTTAGGGTGTCGCTGTTAGGCAATATTGCTGCAGGTGAACCAATCCCAGTGCCAGATTCGGACACGTGGGAAAACGAGGCTGTAGAAACATTAGAATTGACTGAGGAGCTGACTCAGGGAAAGAAAGTCTATGCCTTGAAAGTAAAAGGCCTTTCAATGGTTGATGCCCTGATTGATGACGGAGACATTGTCTTAATGGAACCGGCGAACACAGCCGATGATGGAGACATGGTTGCTGTCTGGCTAAAAGACAAGCATGAGGTGACTTTGAAGAGACTATTTCAAGAGCAACAGATTATTCGCCTTCAGCCGTCTAATTCTCAGATGGAGCCGCTCTATGCAAATTCCCAAGATGTGGAAGTCCAGGGAAAGGTTGTGGGAGTTATCAGAAGACTATGACAGGAGAATAAGAGGCGATGATTGCCTTTATTCAAATAAATCGCGGAGGTTAGAAATGGCTAAACTGCTTGGAAAACCAGAAGAGTTAAGGGTAACCGCCAATATTGAGGGCACACCGCTAACTATTACCAGAAATGGCAAAGCGGAGCGTGTGACCAGAATATACCAGCAGTGGCGGGTAGCGGAACAACTCTTCGAACAAGAGCTTCTAAAGAGTTACTTTAGGGTTAGGACAAGTAAAGGTGTTATTTGTGATATTTATCGCGATACTGCTTCCAATTCCTGGTATTTGGGCCGAGTTTACGATTAAAGCTTGAATTTGAGAATAAAAAATCGAACCGTCGCTAAACTATAAATTAATGCCATTGATTAAAGGGAGGAGGCTTGTTCAATGATGCAGGCAGTAAGAGATACAGTCCAATGTTCGAGATGCGGTTGCATTGCGTTACCCGATGCCACGAAATGCCCCAAATGCGGTGCATCATATAACGGCAATGGAGCAAAAGAGGCAGTTAATTCTATTAGCTATATTTCAAGCCCAACAATAGATGACGCTGGCACTAGAGTAGTGCGAGCCTACTACCAGCTCACGTGCAGTCGTCATGGCAAGATCCATGTCAAAGCTACAGTAATTGATTCTCCTGTCAAGTGTCCCTTCTGCCAATAGGTTTGGGTGCAGTATGGGAAAGACCCACAAAACATGCTTGACGGTTTAATGTTAGAATGGCTAACCTGCTTTTATCAAGTTCTGGCGTATGTTTTGCATTTTATAGGCGTGGAACTATTCCCACAGGAGGTACTGAACATTACGCCCAAGTGTGTCCCATTTTCGCTGATGGTTTACGTACCAGTATCCGCCCTTTTGTGGCAGTGGTTGCGCAACCGTCAGCTGTTAACATTTACCCAGCTTTGATAAGCATTCTGTAGTCTTGATCAAGTTTGCCCCTATATTTTTTAGCTCTTGCAAACCTCGTCTATTAGTTTGCGAAACAGCGTCTGTTACGAAAACAATTCTAAAATCCCGCTCGCTAGCCTCATAGATTGTTGTGCGTGGGCAATTAGGGAAATTACATCCGCACAGCACAATAGTATTAATGTCTAGATCGTGCAGATGCTTCTCCAAAGGAGTCTTGAAAAATGCTCCCCACCTTGGCTTATACATTATCCATTCCTTTGGTTCAACCGGTTGAAGTTCTCCCTTTAGGAGATTCGCCGCGTCTAATCTGACTCCTCGTGTGGGTTTTAGTTCTTCAACCAGTTCTGCCCCATCGCTTTCTGGGGCGAACATGCGTTTTCCGAGTTCGATAGCTTTTCTACGGCAGGCATCTGCGTTAGAACCGTCAGGCAAATAAAGTCTGACAACATGTACTATTGGTTTCTGGGAGATTCTGAAAGCTCGTACGAGGCTTTTTATTTTAGGCAGGATATCGATTGTGCCAGGAATCTCAATCGGGGAGCCAGGAATTGTACAATCGCGCTGAACATCAATAGTAAGTAGGGCGGCCCTCTTATAATCAGGTTCTGTGTAATCATTCATTAATTCTTCAATCTGCATGGGGATGCACCTGTACCTCACAAAAGGTGTCCTAGAATTCTACTTCAGTTTTAGCGATGTGGGAGCTGCTACCATCGTTTCTGCGCCTTTTTTGAAGCGGAAATCGCATTTATGGAAGGGCCATGGGGACTAGACATCCAAAATTATATTTATGGTCGGGGTGAGAGGATTCGAACCTCCGACCTCATGGTCCCAAACCATGCGCGCTAGCCGCTGCGCTACACCCCGAAGCAAAAAAAGTATAGTTCAACTAGTTCGATATAGTCAAGGAGTTACATGCCGGTTCTCGAATGGTGCGGCTATTTACATGTGGGGCAGACATCGAAGAAATCCCCAGGTAGATTCCACTTTTGTCTGATGTATTCTAGTTGCTTTTCCGGTGCCCAGTAGTTCCCGCAGACCTTACATTTCTTGAGCTTGAATTCCACTTTCCAATTGTAGATTATTCTGGTGTCTTTCCTATCTTCCATCTTTATTGCGCCGGTTGGGCATATATAGTAGCAAGAACCACAACCTATACAAGCTTCAGCCGGCTCAAGAAAAGGAGAGGCAGGCTCTTTGGTTATACCTCGATTGACCAGGCTAATAGCACTTACACCAACGACTTGCTCACAGGCTCTAACACACAAACCACACACAATGCAGTCATTATCTTCTAGATACTCAGATTTAAAAGATGGTTGCTCAATGCCTATCTGCGAAGCCAATTCCTGTATCACTTTATTTTTAGAACATCGTGCTAGAAGCAGTTCTGCTATCATTTTACGATTGCTCATTACCCTGGGTGAATCAGTTTTAACTTTCAATCCTTCTTCTACCGGGTAAAGGCAAGATGTGACTATCCTGGTACGCTTGCCTTTGGAAATTTCCACGATACACAGTCTACAGGCGCCGTATGGCTCTATAGCTTCATGGTGGCACAAGGTAGGTATATCAATACCGTTTTCTCTAGCTACCTGAAGTATTGTCTGCCCTTTTTCAGCCTTGAATTCACGGCCATCAATAATTAAGGTTACCATCTTACTTTCTACCTACAGCTCCTAATTTGCAGACGTCGTAACAAGCCCCACATTTGATACACTTCGACTCATCCAGAACGACAGGTTTCCTTTTGCCCATAAAGGCTATAGCTTCCTGAGGACAAGCTTTAACACAAAGTCCACAGCCTGGGCATTTTTCTTCTATGTAGTAATGGATTAGAGCCTTGCAGACACCGGCCGGGCATCTCTTTTCCTTGATATGAGCTTCGTACTCATCTTTGAAATAGCGGATAGTGGTAATAACAGGATTTGGTGCTGTGCTACCTAGGGCACAGAGAGAGCTATCTACGAGGGTTGCGGAAAGCCGTTCCAGAAGGTCGATATCTGCGTCATTGCCTTTCCCCTCAGTGATGTCATCCAGAATTTGCCGCATGCGTTTTATTCCCTCACGGCATGGCACGCACTTACCGCAAGATTCCTCTTCGAGGAAGGTGAGGAAGTACTTAGCGATGTCTACCATACATGTGGTCTCATCCATGACAATCATGCCACCCGAGCCCATCATCGAGCCGGCTTTAGTTAGCTCGTCAAAATCTACTGGTAAGTCAAGTAAGCTTTCAGGAAGGCAGCCACCTGAGGGGCCACCGGTCTGCACTGCCTTGAATTTCTTCCCTTCCCGGATACCACCACCAATATCATAGATGATTTCCCTTAGGGTTATCCCCATTGGCACTTCCACCAGGCCTGTGTTATTAATTTTACCCACCAGAGAAAAGATTTTTGTCCCCTTGCTGCCATCGGTACCTAAGGTGCGGTACCAATCAGTGCCTTTATTGATTATTACGGGCACATTAGACCAAGTTTCTACATTGTTTAGGTTACTGGGTCTGTTCCACAGTCCTTTTTCCACTGTATGAACATATTTAGCTCTTGGTTCTCCAACATTGCCTTCGAGGGATGCCATCAGTGCTGTAGACTCACCGCAAACGAAAGCACCTCCACCTCTAGTTATGCGGACATTAAAATGGAAACCTGAACCCAGGATATTATCTCCGAGCAGCCCTAGCTGTTGTGCTTGGTTCAGAGCAATTGTTATGTTAGCCAATGCTAAAGGATATTCATTGCGAACATACACATATCCTTGGTGAGCTCCAATTGCATAAGCACCAATAATCAGGCCTTCAAGTACACTGTGTGGATTGCCCGAAAGTAGACCTTCATTAGCGTAAGCTCCGGGGTCACCCTCATCAGCATTTACGATGACGTACTTTATATCTCCGGGAGCATTATGGCAGGATTCCCATTTTGCTCCTGTGGGAAAACCAGCACCTCCTCGTCCCCTTAAGCCGGAGCGTTTGATTTCCTCGATTATTTGCTCTGAAGCCATTTCGAAGAGGGCTTTGGCTAAAGCTGTGTAGCCACCAATAGCAATATAATCCTCTATCTTAATTGGGTTTATTTCGATGTTGTTGCCAAGAATATTCCGCTTTTGCTTTTGGTAGAAGGGAATTTCATGCCTGTGCACAAGTTTGCTGCCGGTAATCGGGTCATTATGAAGCAGTCTGTCAATAATATTGCCATTGATTAGTGTCTCATGCAGTATCTCAGGCACATCTTCCAACTTTACTTGTTGGTAGAAAATGTCGCCAGGTTGGATAACTACGATCGAGCCTTTCTCACAGAGGCCTTGACAACCTGTGATTCTCAGTTCCGCCTTATTCTCCAAGCCTTGTTTTGATAGTTCTTTCTTAAAGGCTTCTACGATTTGGGCGCAGCCGTAAGGATGGCAGGCTGTACCATTGCATACCGCAATTAGAGGCTTTCCTGATTTTCTTTCATTGATTAGCTCTTTTTGTAGAGCCTCTAAGTCTTGTTTTGAACGGAGCTTGTTTGGCATTTCGTTTGTTAGCGCTTACTCAAATTTGGTTAGCACACTATCTACCTTGTCTGTGCTCAGCTGTCCGAAATATTCACCGTCTATTTTCACGGCTGGCCCTACGGCACAACATCCCATGCAGTTAACTGTCTCTAATGTAAATTTGCGGTCTTTAGTCGTCTCACCTCTTTCGATAAGTAAATTTCGTTCAATCTTTTCCAGTACTCTGACGGCACCTCTGACGTGGCAGGCAGTGCCCAGGCAAACGTTAATCAAATGCTTGCCTCTGGGCTCGAGGCTGAAGGCTCTGAAAAAAGTGGCCACGTTATACACCTGGCTTGCAGGAATGCCCATGATTTCACTCACCTGAATCAGTGCTTCTTTGGGAAGGTAATAGTATTCAGTCTGGATATCCTGGAGTATGGAAACCAGTTGGCCTCTGTCAGCGTTGTATTTGTTTATAGTAGCGCTAACTTTTTCATCCATATCTAATAATTATTGCTGGTAGCTTTCTTCTTAAGTTTGGCATACTCAGCAGCTACCCTTTCTTGAATTTGAGATGTTATTTCTTTTGAAAGGTGCCGGAATCTTCCCTGTAGCTTAAAGTAGTCTTCTATCGGTCGTAGCTGGGGAAAATCTAAATTCAGGGTATATCTGTCTTTTTCCACCTCATAGAGAGGGAAGATGCCTGTTTCTATAGCAAGTCGCCCTGCCTTGATAGTTAAATCTGAAGGTAGTCGCCAACCGGTGGGACAAACCGACAATATATGAATGTAAGACGGGCCTTTGATTTCTATAGCCTTACTAATTTTGTTCATAAGGTCGAAAGGATAACTATGGCACGCTGTAGCCACGTAAGGTATATCGTGAGCGACAGCGATAGCCGGCATATTTTTTTTCCAAGTAGTTTGTCCAATGCTAACCTTACCTGCGGGTGAAGTTGTGGTGGAAGCACCGAGTGGAGTGGAGCTGGAACGCTGAATACCGGTATTCATGTAGGCTTCATTATCGAAACAGATATATATAAGGTCATGGCCTCTCTCAAGAACACCGGATAGAGCTTGGAAGCCGATGTCAGCAGTACCGCCATCACCAGCCATTGCTACAACCTTTGTTCTCTTAGTATATTTGCCTTTGCGACGTAGAACTTTTATTCCGGCTTCTATTCCGGAAGCCACAGCCGCTGTATTCTCAAACAGTGTATGAATCCAGGGAACCTCCCAGGAAGTAGAAGGAAGTGGTGAGGAAACGATTTCCATGCAGCCGGTGGCGTTAGCAATTATTATATTTCTGCCCAAAGCTTTACACACAAGCCTTACAGCCAAGGCTTCACCACAGCCCATACAGGCACGATGTCCAGGGGCAAAATATTCCTTGGTCGTTACTAATCTTGGGACATATATAGCCAGACTTTCCACTATTCTCTGACTCCTATAATCTCGAATTCATCAAGTTCACCTTGCTTCGCTTTATCCACCCCATGACGAATCACCTCTTCAAAACCTTGAGCGGAAATCTCTCTACCGCCGAGGCTGCCTACAAAACTTACAATTTTTGGCCTGGTTTTTAGCGGGTAAAGTGCTGCTTGTATTTCGGAGCAGACCGGTGGTGTGCCTCCCAGAGAAAGGGCTCGGTCAAGGATGATAAGCACTTGGGCTTTGCTTACAGCCTGACGAAGCTCTTCGGTGGGAAATGGCCGCCACAAGCGCAATCTTATTAGTCCCACCTTTTGACCCTCAGCCTGCATTTTATCAATAGCCATCATAGCTGTTTCACTGAAGCTCCCCATGCATAGCAGCAAAACGTCAGCATCTTCTGCCTTGTAACTCTCTACTGGTGAATAATGGCGTCCTGAGAGCTTGCTGAACTCTTGCCACACTCGGAGAATCACCTTCTTAGAGCTTCTTAGTGCGGCCTCATGTGCCTTCTTGGCCTCAGTGTAAATGAATGGGGGACCAAAGGCGCCTATGGTCACTGGCTTATCTGGATCGAGAGGATAGGGATGCCGGTATTCAGGAAGGAATTTATCTACAACTTCTTGCTCTAAAAATTCAACAGATTCGATTGTGTGGGAAACGTAAAATCCGTCAATATGGAACATTGTCGGTAGCAAGACAATTGGGTCTTCAGCAATACGAAAGGCACATAACGTTAAATCAAAGGCTTGTTGAGCATTTTCGGCGAATATCTGAATCCAACCGCAGTCCCGAGTCGCCATCGCGTCAGAATGATCTGTCCAGATGCTCAATGGTGCTGAGAGCGCCCTGTTGGCTACTGTCATAACTATTGGTAGCCGTAGCCCTGAGGCCACATAGAGTACCTCATGCATAAGCTCCAGTCCCTGACTGGCGGTAGCAGTAAAAGTTCTGGCACCTACAGCCGAAGTTCCCAGGCAGGCGCTCATTGCTGAATGTTCTGATTCCACTGGTATATATTCGGCATCTAGCTCACCGTTAGCTACAAATTCAGCTAGCCGCTCCACAATATGAGTCTGAGGTGTAATGGGATAGGCAGCTACAGCTTCGACGCGGGCTAGTTTGATAGCCTCGGCTATGGCGAAGGAGCCCTCCATGCCTGTTCGCTTTATTGCCATCTCTATTCTTCCTCTACCATCTTTATGGCTTCAGTCCAGCACTCGCGGGCACAAATACCACATCCTTTGCAGTAGTACAGATTGGCTTCGAAGTAGCCGTCTTCGTTTTGCCCGATACATCCTTCTGGGCAAAATAAATAGCAGATTCCACATTTGATGCATTTTTGATGGTCCAATACTGGACGTTCTGATTTCCAATCCCCAGTACGATATTGCTTAGCGTTCCCTGCCTCAGTAACAACACAGCCGGGCAATAATTCCTGCCAAGATGGAAATGTTTCTGTTTCGAACGTTTTACGTGGCTTTTCAACAATGCCACTAAGTTCAGCTATTTCAGTTTCTTCATAGGCTTTGCGACAGGCATCGATATTACCCTTAGCTCTAGCACCGAAACGCTCCTTTAGAGGCTCTGTTAGCGATTCTAGCTCGATTATACCTGTGGCCTTAACCAGTGCTCCGAGCATTGTCGTATTGACGATTGGAACGCCAAGCATCTCCCGAGCAATGGAAGTGGCATTAACCACAGCTAATTTCCATGGACCATTCAGTTCTGATGTTATGTCAACTAATGTCTTTGTGGTGTTTATTATCAGCACACCGCCTTCCTTGAGTCCTGATGTGACATCTGTGATATAAATTAGGCCCGGATCCAAGATTACCACAATATCAGGATTTGTTACTGACACTCTGGCTCGAATCGGGTTAACATCGCTTACGCGATTGAAAACAAGCACCGGCGCTCCCCTTCTTTCCGGGCCAAAGCTAGGAAATGCCTGGGCGAATTTGCCTTCCTCTATAGCTGCCAGTGCTAATAGTTCAGCCGATGTTACTGCCCCTTGACCACCTCTCCCATGCCAACGGATCTCGATTGTTTTGTCTTTTTCCGTCAACTTGCTATATTTCCTCGAAGCGCCCCTGGAGGGACTCGAACCCTCGCACCCGGCTCCGGAGGCCGGCGCTCTATCCCCTGAGCTACAGGGGCTTTGGTTATTTTACCTAGTATTGTGTTATTTGACAAACTTACCAAAGGCAAACTACATACTCACTCATCTTGCTGTAATGGCTTGTCTGCGCCTGTGACTGGTTCTGACTGCTTCTTAAAAAATGGCTTGAGCATTGCTGGTGTTATAAGTGTTGTGACCACGCTGACCGCAACTGCGGCACCGAATAGGTCTCGGCTTATGGCTCCAGCCAGAAGCCCAGCACCCGCAATAATCAAACCTACCTCACCTCTTGGTACCATTCCTATACCAACTATCATGCTCTCAGTATGGGACATCTTGCCTGCAAATCGGGCTGGAATATAGCAACCAGCTATTTTCCCAAGTACAGCGGCTATTGTCAAAATGACTGCTATTATGGCTCCACCCCAGAGCAGTCGTGTGTCAACTTGCATGCCCAGGTAACAGAAGAAGAAAGGCGCCAGAAAGAGCATTATCGGTCTGGTTTTATCTAAAATGTCCTCTCTTTCATCAGTGGCGGCAAACATAAGCCCAGCCACATAGGCGCCTACCACGGGATGCAAGCCAACCAACGTAACCAGGTAAGCTATGATAAAGCCGATGATAAGTGCAAAAATGGGTATTGTCCCCGATTTTCTGAAAGGATTAAGAAGGAAACGTGATATATATTTGTTGAGCTTTACGCCGATGATTAACAAGGCAAACCAAACGGCAAGGCCAATGGCAAGGATTTTAAGGGCATCTAAGCTGGCATGAATCATGTTTAGCTCACCGCCAGCTTTTACTGCGGAGCTTATGCCAACGACAATTGATAGAATAACTATGCCGATTATATCGTCGATCACAGCTCCAACCAGTATGGTTGCTCCCGCTTGTGTCTGGAGTTTGCCCATCCCCATTAGTATCCTTATTGTGACTCCAATGCTAGTAGCTGTTAATGCTGCTCCCATGAACAGCCAGCCAGCTATTCCTGCTTCAGGGGCTAGCCACATGGTGATGAAATAGCCAAAGGTAAATGGAAGAATAACGCCACCGACAGCTACTAGAGCGCCGGTTATTCCTTGCTTCAAGAAAGCACCGACATCAGTTTCGACACCAGCAACAAAAAGCAAAACAACGATGGCTATCTGGGAGATTATCTCCATTACGTTAAATTCATGGAGGCCGAAAGCACCTTGGATAGTAGCAAAATGCAGGATGATCGGGTCATGGATAAGTCCACCCAAGGCAAATGGTGAAATAATAATTCCTGCAACCAATTCGCCTAAAACTGGTGGTTGCTTTAAATAGCGCTCAAATAGTTCGCCGCCTATCCTGGCTGCCAGCAGAATCAAGCCAAAGGTCAGTATAAATTTAAAATATATCTCGATTTCCATCTACGAAAGACCCGTAGTTAAAGACATAAATCATGTAAAGTTTACCACATTTGGGTTTATGTCGAGAATGAAGCCTACTGGTTTTAAGGACTGTTATCGCAGAGGGTAAATGGTCAACCGGTGGGTTCTGGAACCAGTCCTTTGGATTTTAGCCGTGAACTGATAAGCTTGTAGATTTCGGCGGCAATGAAAATGGTTGAGGCTGAGAGTATGGCTATTACCCAATCTGTCAGAGTTAAGGCATAGGTATTGAATGGGCCTTGGAGAATGGGTAGGTAAATTACTAGGCCGAGCATTATACATTCCCAACCTATTGCTAACAATAACCACTTGTTAGCAAATGGACCAATCTTGAATAAAGAGTGTTCCAATGAGCGACAGTTAAAAGCGTTGAAAAACTGAACGAGGATCAGGGTAACGAAGCACATGCTTTGGGCCTCAAGGTGGTCGTTCCTTGCATTCCATGCCCAGAGGAAGACCGCTAAAGTTACCAAGGCAGTCCAGACTCCCGCACCGGTCAGGTATCTGAGCACAGGTGCTGTGAAGATAGTCTGATGGCGAGGACGGGGCTTATGCCTCATTATATCTGGGTCAGGAGGATCCATAGACAGAGCTATAGCTGGCAGGCCATCGGTTGCCAGATTAACATATAAGATTTGAATAGCAATAAGCGGTATAACCCCAGCCGGCAATCCAATAAGTGGGCCAAAGAGAATGGCTGTTGCCATGAGCAATATCTCACCAAAATTGCATGAGAGGAGATAGACTAGATACTTCTTGATGTTTCCGAAGATGCCCCTACCCTCCTCTACGGCAGATACGATGGAGGCAAAGTTATCATCAGTAAGTATCATATCGGCTGCTTCTTTAGTAACGTCGGTGCCGGTAATACCCATAGCCACACCGATGTCAGCCTTTTTGAGTGCCGGGGCATCGTTTACTCCATCCCCTGTCATTGCTACTACATGCCCCCTTTTGGTTAAAGCCTCCACCACGCGGAGTTTATGGGCAGGAGAAACGCGGGCATAGACTTCTATTTTCTCCACCAAGGCTTCAAATTCCTTGTCGCTCAGATTATCAATATCAGCGCCAGTGAGGGCAACACCTGCTTTGAGTATGCCTAGTTCCTTGGCAATGGCAACCGCAGTTAGCTTATGGTCACCGGTTATCATTACTGACCTGATACCTGCCTGGTCACAGAGCTTTACCGCTTCTTTAACTTCTTCACGAGGCGGGTCGATCATACCAGCAAGGCCAACGAAAACCATGTCTCGCTCTATCGTCTCGGTTGTATTAGCGGTATCAGGAAGTCGTTTATATGCTACCCCCAAAATACGGAGAGCATCACCAGCCATTTCATGGGACACGGACAGAATATTGTTCCTATCATTATCGCTTAATTTTGGTTCCTGTTCATTCCGGTAAATATGGCTGCAAGAACTTAAGATTACCTCTGGTGCCCCTTTGGAGTAGGCGATCTTACCTTGTGGTGCTTGATGCACAGTGGTCATCCTCTTCGTCTCGGAGGAGAAAGGAATTTCGTGGATGCGGGGGAATTGGCCCTGAAGTTTCTCTTGCCACAAATCGGCCTTAGCTGCTGTTACTACCAAAGCGCCTTCGGTAGGGTCGCCTTTGATTCCCCAGACGCCATCGGCAGAGGAAAGAGACGTATCATTGCACAGGCTACCTATCTGGAGCAGCATTTGTAGGGCAGTGTCTTTTTCAGCGTTTATGGTTTTGCCGTCAAAATGAAACTCACCTTTAGGTTCATAGCCAACTCCAGTGACATCAATCAGCTTGCCATCCACATAGATGCGGCGTATCGTCATCTGATCCTGGGTTAGCGTGCCTGTCTTGTCTGAACAAATAAATGTGGTACAACCGAGGGTCTCTACCGCCGGTAGCTTTCTAATGAGGGCATGTCGCCGTACCATCTTCTGAACGCCGAGAGCCAGTGAGATGGTGACTACAGCAGGTAAGGCTTCGGGAACAGCAGCTACTGCCAGGCTCACTCCCCAGATGAGCATTTCCAAAATCTCATGTCCTCTCAAAACTCCAATTCCGGCGAGAATGAAACAAAGGGCTAGTGCGCCGATGGCAATTAACTTTCCCAACTTGTCAAGGTTAACCTGGAGGGGTGTCTGCTCCTTCTTGACCTCTTGGAGCATGGTAGCTATCTTGCCAAACTCCGTAGCCATGCCGGTAGCGGTGATAATCGCTGTACCCCTACCATAAACGGCGGCTGTTCCCATGAAGACCATGTTCTTTCTGTCACCAATGCTGATTTCTCCCGGCAATACCTTAGCTATCTTTTCCACGGGAACCGATTCCCCGGTTAGGGAGGCTTCATCTGCCTTTAGATTGATCGCTTCAATCAGGCGTGCGTCTGCTGGTATTCGGTCACCGGTTCTGAGGATGATTATGTCCCCGGGGACTAGCTCTCGAGAGGGTATTTCCACCTCTTTCCCATTTCTTAGCACTGATGCCATAGGCGCTGCCATTTTCTTCAGGGCTTCCATAGCTCGTTCAGCCCTGTATTCCTGGATAAAGCCAAGGCCAGCAGCGAAAACGACGATAACAAAAATGACAATGGCATCAGCCACCTCGCCCACGACAGCTGACAGGACTACTGCAACAAGGAGGATAATAATCAGGAAATTTTTGAATTGCTCTAGGAAAATTTTCCAGGGTGAGACCTTCTCCCCTGCAGTCAGCTCATTATGACCAAACTGAGCCAGGCGGTGTTGAGCTTCTTCTTCACTCAAGCCATCACGCTTAGAACTCAAAGAGTCTAAGACTTCTGGTACCTCTAAATTATGCCAGTTCTTATTGAGTTGCATGATAATTATCCTCCTTGTTGCAGTATTTATTCAAGATCGGAATTAGCTGAACATGGGTATTAGCATTAGCATGGCGCCACCAGCTACTACCGAGGCGATTTGACCAGCAGTATTAGCTCCAACAGCATGCATCAGCAGATGGTTGTGGGGATTCTCTTGAAGACCCATCTTTTGGACTACCCTGGCTGACATGGGGAAAGCTGATATTCCTGCAGCGCCGATCAAAGGGTTAACCTTCTTGCCGGACAGAAGATACATTGTCTTCCCCAAAATGACGCCAGCAGCAGTATCTAATGCAAAGGCAACTATTCCCATGACGAAGATAAGTATTGTCTCTGGCTTGAGGAACTCGGAAGCTATCATCATCCCACCCACTGTGAGGCCTAACAGGATGGTAACAATGTTGGTCAATTCGTTCTGAGCTGTCGCAGAAAGCCTTTCAACCACTCCACACTCCCGAAGTACATTGCCGAACATAAGACAGCCAATAAGTGGTGTAGCTTTTGGTGCTATTAATCCCACTATCAATACAGTAGCTATAGGGAAGATGATTTTTGTCCTTCGCGACACTGCTCCTACTTTGATAGGCATTTCCACTAGGCGTTCCTCTTTGGTAGTCAGCCATCTCATTATCGGCGGCTGGATAATGGGCACCAATGCCATATAGGAATAAGCTGCCACCACAATAGCTGCGGCATACTTAGATTCCAGTATGGAAGACACATAAATTGAAGTTGGACCATCGGCCGAGCCGATTATACCGATAGAGGCTGCGTCTTTCAGGCTGAAGTTCATGATGTGAAGCCAACCATCACCGAGGAGATAGGCCAGGAAAAAGGTGCCGAAGATGCCGAACTGGGCTGCAGCGCCGAGAAAGATAGTGTGTGGTCTTTCTAGGAAGGGGCCGAAATCAATCATAGCTCCTATGCCAATAAAAATAAGAAGGGGAAAGAGCTCAGTTTTGATCCCAGCTTGTCTCAAAACAGCAAAAAGCCCGCCTTCATCAACTAATCCAGCAAGAGGTATGTTAGCTAGCATAATTCCGGTGCCAATGGGTATCAGTATAACCGGCTCTACGTTCCTGGCGGTGCCCAGGTAGATGAGAAACCCACCGACAGCCAGCATCACGACTATTTGCCAGTTGAGGTTGAGGAAGCCCACAAATTCACTTACAGGTATGTCCATTCCTTACTCTTCCTTATTGGGCTTCAGGAATTTATTCAGCAAGGTCATCATGCCAAGCAGTATTCCCAGCACAGCAAAGATAATTGCCATTCCCAGAAGAACTATCCACAACGCATCTAGCATTTCAAGGCCTCAAATTTTGGTGTCTTAATTCCCTTGCAAAAACGCTCAATTGGTATATGGTAAGGTGGAATCATATCATAGCTTGCTTTTCCTTGTAAACCTATCCTCGACAGTATGTTAAAGCTGCGTGCTAAACTTTGCCACCAAACGCAGGAATTGTATAATGTTAGCAGCTGCGGAGAGGTGTCCGAGTGGTTTATGGTGCCGCTCTCGAAAAGCGGTGGGCGATGAGCCTCGTGGGTTCGAATCCCACCCTCTCCGCCAGCCTCATGGAGAGGTGCTGGAGTGGACTATCAGGCGCGCCTGGAGAGCGCGTGTCGCCATTGGCGACCGTGGGTTCGAATCCCACCCTCTCCGCCAGTTTACACTTCAATGTTTTCCCATTAACCTTGACAATAGCCTTGTCAACTGCCCGTTTGTTTGCCTATATTGCCTATGCTACAATGTTTCAACTCAGATGACGACTGAAGATGGGCTGAAATATTGGGTAGGCTTTTCCAAGGTGCCAGGTATCGGGCGAGTGAAAATCTCCCAACTACTGGAGCATTTCACTACTCTTGAGCATGCCTGGAAAGCCTCGGCTGGTGAACTGAAAAGAGCCGGACTTGATTCAAAAACTGTAGATAATATCGTGAATTTGAGGCTCAGGATTTCGCCAGATGCTGAAATGGACAGCCTGAAGCAATATAAGGTGAAAGTACTTACCTGTGATTCTTCGGCCTATCCCCAAAGGCTCAAGGAAATTTACGATTTCCCACCGGTGCTTTATGTCAGGGGCGATCTGTTGTCTGAGGATGAATGTTGCCTAGCTGTAGTCGGCACCCGTCGAGCTACAGTCTACGGGCGTCAGGTGACCGAGGAGATCGTCAGTGACCTGGCTCGGAGTGGAATCACTATCGTTAGTGGTCTAGCTAAAGGAATTGATTCTGTAGCCCACCGTGCTGCGCTGCAAGTAAGTGCCAGAACTATTGCTGTTTTCGCTTGTGGGCTGGACATCGTTTACCCGGCAGAAAATGCCAAGCTAGCCCGCGAGATTATGGAGCACGGCGCCTTGATGAGCGAATATCCACTGGGCACCAAGCCTAAAGCTGATAATTTCCCCAGACGCAACCGGATTATGAGCGGATTGAGCTTTGGTGTACTGGTGGTGGAGGCTGGCGAGAGCAGTGGGGCTTTAATTACGGCTAATCAGGCGCTGGAGCAAAACCGGGAGGTCTTTGCCGTCCCGGGCAGTATTCTATCTCCCGCCAGCAGAGGGACGAATCATTTAATTCAAGAGGGGGCAAAACTGGTTCGGAATTATGTTGATATTTTAGAGGAGCTTAATCTGGCCATTATGGCACAGCAACTGGAGATGAAGGAGCTTCTACCTGTTGATGAGACTGAAGCATTATTGCTAAAGCAACTGAGCCGTGAGCCGACCCATATCGATGAGATTTGTCGTAATAGTAGTCTGGCAGCAGCTCTAGTTAGCAGCGCTCTAACCATGATGGAACTTAAAGGAATGGTGAAGCAGATTGGTGGTATGAACTATGTGCTGGCTAGAGAGATGAGAGAAGAATACCAAACGGCAAGGTAATTATGACAATGAAACTTGTTGTTGTCGAATCACCAGCTAAATCAAGGACAATAAGCAGGATACTGGGTAAGGGTTATGATATCAAGGCGACCCTGGGGCATGTGCGTGACTTGCCCAAAAGTGAATTGGGCATAGATACGGCCAATGACTTTGCTCCCAGATATGTCGTTATCAAACAGAGGAGACCTGTCATAACTGAGCTAAAGAAGTCGGCTAATAGTGCCTCAGCAGTTTATCTGGCCACAGACCCTGACCGGGAGGGAGAGGCGATTTCTTGGCATCTGATCGAGTCCATTAAGCTGGGTAAAAACAAGGTGCCCATTCACCGGGTTGTCTTTCATGAGATAACCAAAGATGCTGTGGAAAAGGCTTTTCACCATCCCCGCTCTATCGACATGAACTTGGTTGATGCTCAGCAGGCACGGCGTGTTTTGGACAGATTGGTTGGCTATAAGCTGAGCCCGTTGTTATGGCGGAAGGTGCAAAGAGGACTTTCTGCGGGTAGAGTTCAGTCAGCAGCCTTGAGAATTATTGTTGACCGGGAGCGAGAGATACAAAATTTTGTCCGTATGGAGTACTGGACTATTGAGGCTGAATTGGCTAAAAGTTTGACGGAAGCTACGAAAACCAGTTTCAGAGCTTTGCTTATAGGCCTGACTGATGGCAAGAAGCTGGAGATGCCTAACCAAGAGGAAGCCAAGAAGATTGAAGACGAGTTGAGGAAGGCCGACTATGCGGTTAAGAAAGTGATGGTAAAAGAGATAGCCCGCCAACCGGCGCCACCGTTTACAACCAGCACCATGCAGCAGGAGGCATGGCGCAAGCTAAGGTTCACTGCTCAAAGGACCATGATTATCGCTCAGCAGCTTTATGAAGGCATACAGTTGGGCGAAGAGGGCTCGGTTGGGTTGATTACCTATATGCGTACCGATTCCACTAATGTGGCTGCCAGCGCCATAGCTGAGACCAGAGATTTCATTACCAGCAAATACGGTGCTCGTTTTTTGCCCCCACATCCGCGTTCGTTTGGCAAGAGAGGTAAATGGGCGCAGGAAGCACATGAAGCTATTCGACCTACAAAGATTTATCGGGAACCTGACCAACTTCGCCCCTATCTCAAACCAGAGCAACTTAGACTTTATGAGCTTATATGGAAGCGGATGGTAGCAAGTCAGATGGCGGCAGCCTCGATGGATACTACCACTGTTGAAGTAGAAGCCAAATGTTCCGAATCCCAGAAGGGATATTTGCTGAGAGCAGCCAGCTCCGTAGTAAAGTTCCCAGGCTTTATAACTTTGTACAGTGAAGGGAAAGATGAGGACGGAGAAGAAGACAAGGCAGTCATCCTCCCGGAATTGAAAGCAGGTGACAAATTAGTTTTACTGGACCTTTTCCCTGAGCAGCGTTTTACTCAGCCACCGTTTCGCTATACTGAGGCTACATTAATAAAAGCGCTGGAACAAAAAGGAATCGGTCGTCCCAGCACCTACGCTCCAATCATATCTACCATCCAAGAAAGAGGTTATGTATATAAGGAAAGTGGTAGGCTTTGCCCTGACGAGATAGGCTTCATTGTGAATGATCTCTTAACTCAGCACTTTCCTGAAATCGTTGACCTGGATTTCACGGCTCAGCTTGAGGAAGAACTAGACGAGATTGCCCGGGGTGAGAGGGGTTGGGTATCAGTTTTGAGAGATTTCTACATTCCTTTTGAGGAGACGCTGAACCAAGCCTCTGAGAAGATAGAAAGAATTAACGTTGCTAAGCCAACAGAGGAAGTCTGTCCTGAGTGTGGTCGCCCGATGGTATTAAAGACAGGACGGTTCGGCAAGTTCCTAGCCTGCAGTGGCTATCCCGACTGCAAGAAGACTATGCCTTTCAAGGTCAAAACCGGTGTCTCCTGCCCACAATGTGGAAAGGAGTTGATAGAGAGAAAAACAAAGAAAAAGCGCATTTTCTATGGTTGCAGTGGTTTCCCACAATGTCAATTTGCAGTTAATCGCAGGCCGGTTCCACAACCCTGCCCTCAGTGTGGCAAGCTCCTCATTATTTATCGAGACGGTTGGGTGAAATGCACTGCCTGCGAATATAAAGATAAATTAGATGAATTAGAAAAAATAGGAGCGGCAGCATGAAAATCATGGTTATCAACGGACCGAACCTTAACATATTAGGCAAGCGGAATAAAGCCCTTTATGGCGATAAAACATTGTCACAGATTGACACCCTTTTGAAAAAGGAAGGGGAGGATCTGGGGGTGGATATAGTTAGCTTTCAGTCAAATAATGAAGGTGCACTTATTGACTTCATCCAGAAGAGTTCCTCTGAAGTTAGCGGCATAATCATAAACCCGGGAGCACTCACTCACTATGGTTTTTCTTTACGGGATGCCTTGGCTGATAGTGGATTGCCGGTTATTGAGATTCATCTGTCCAACATTTATGCCCGTGAAGAATGGCGAGCCAAATCGGTAATTGCACCTATCGCCAAAGGGCAAATTAGTGGTTTGGGTTGGCGTGGATATGTTGCTGCGCTGCGAATTCTAGCTGATGAACTGAAGGCAGAAAAGTAAGAGTGAGCCGGCTGCAGAAACTACGGCAGAGTCTAACACAAAGGGAGTTGGATATCCTTGTAGTTTCTCAGTCGGAAAACCGGCGTTATCTTTCTGGTTTTACTGGCTCATTGGGTTGGCTGCTTATTTCTGAGAATAGTACTTATTTAGCCGTGGACTTCCGTTATGTAGAGCAAGCTAGGAAGGAAGCACCGGATTTTGATGTGATTCATATAAAAGGTGACGTGGTAAGTTGGTTGCCGAAATTGGTCTCGGATTTAGGATATAAAAAGATGGGCTTTGAAGCCAACCAGGTTCCTTTTATCACCTGCCAGCAGCTGTGTAAAACGGTAGGCGATGACAATAATAAGATTAAACTTGTTCCAACTACTGGATTGGTGGAGTCCATTCGCGCTATCAAGGAGCCTGAGGAGCTAAAGTTCATAATTGAAGCAGTTGAATTAGCTGATGCCGCTTTTAACCATGCTAAATCAATTATCCGTCCCGGAATTAGCGAAAAAGAGTTGGCTTGGGCATTGGAGAAATTCCTCCGAGAAAAGGGTAGCGAAGCCGTGCCTTTTGAGATCATCGTGGCCTCTGGCCCCAATGCGGCTTCGCCTCATGCTAAGCCCTCAGAACAGCGCCTTAAAAAAAATGTACCTGTGGTGGTTGATTTGGGGGCACGGGTGAATGGCTATTGCAGTGACCTCAGCCGTACCTTTTTTCTAGGTGATGAGGACAAGACTTTTTTTAAAATTTATGATATTGTTTTGGGTGCACAATTAACTGCTCTGGCAACAATAGGTGCTGGCATGAATGGCGACCAAGCTGATCGACTAGCCCGGGCGGTTATTGAAAAGGCAGGCTATGGTGATGCTTTTGGTCATGGGTTAGGACATGGCGTTGGCTTAGAGGCTCATGAATCGCCAAGGCTTGGGCCTAATTCTTCAGATTCGTTAGTTGATGACATGGTTTTCACTGTAGAACCCGGGATTTATATAGCTGGCTGGGGTGGAGTTAGGATTGAAGATACAGTTGTAATGGAGAACGGCAGAGTTAAAGCCCTTACCAAGGCGGAGAAGATAGCAAACATCTGTTAGGAGGGTAGTCACCTTATGATAGACGCTGGAGAGTTAAAAAGAGGAATAACTATTGAACTGGATGGGCAGTTGTATCAGGTTCTTGATTACCAGCATATTAAGATGGGACGGGGCTCAGCACAGGTTCGGCTGAAACTTCGTGATGTTCGTGCTGGGCATAATACTGAACGCTCCTTCCAGGCCAGTGAGACATTTACTAGAGCTTTCCTTGAACGTCGCCCTGTACAGTACCTTTATAATGATGGCAGCCTTTACCATTTTATGGATACCAAGACCTTCGAGCAGATACCTTTTGATAAATCAATGCTTGGTGATACGCTGAACTACTTGAAAGACGGGTCGAACTTGGAAATACTGACACACAAAGGCAAATCTGTGGGAATACAATTACCTGTTTCAGTAGAGCTTAAGGTAACGGAAACAGGCCCTGGCTTCAAAGGGGATACCGCCTCAGCCGGCACCAAACCAGCTAAGATGGAGACGGGAATTACTATTAAAGTTCCCTTTTTCATAAATACTGGCGATACTATTAAGGTTGATACTCGCACTGGGGACTACCTAGAGAGGGTAAGCTGAATCTTTGATAAAAGCTGACCTTCATATTCACACCACATACTCCATGGATTGCACCATGTCCCTGGAGCAGATAATTGACCGCTGTCTTGAAGTTGGCATCAACTGCCTCGGCGTAGCTGACCATAACACTATTGCCGGAGCTCTAAAGCTGAAAGAAATGGCACCTTTCCTAATTATCGTCGGTGAAGAGATCCTGACTTTGGGTGGTGAGATCATAGGGTTCTTTCTCACCCAGGAGATTCCTAGCAAATTGTCCATAGAAGAAACTATAGCCCAGATCAAAGCTCAGGGAGGGCTGGTATGTATTCCACATCCCTATGACAGCTTGCGTTTATCAATATTTAGAAACAAAGTATTGAAAGGCGTAATGCCAGAGATTGATATTATCGAGGCTTTCAACGCCCGTAGTCTTTTTTCACCTGGCAGCTCATCCAGAGCCTGGAAGCTAGCACAAAAATATGGCAAGCCTGCCAGTGCCGGCAGTGATGCCCATACACTACCTGAAATAGGCAATGCCTATGTTGAAATGCCGGAATTCAATGGAAAAGATGACTTTCTGGCCTCCCTGGCTAAGGGAAAAATTTCTGGTAGTATGTCGAACCCAGCTGCTCATTTCGTCAGCACCTGGAATAGACTGAAAAAACAATTGTCATAGGAGTGGTTCACTTGTTGACCATCGGTTGGTTTTCAACCGGCAGAGATAAGGCAGCAAGGCGACTTCTGCAAGTTGTATGCCCAAAAATTCGAAGTGGTGAAATCGAGGGCAAGATTAGTTTTGTCTTTAGTAATCGCGAACCCGGCGAAACTAAAGAGAGTGATTTATTCCTTGAGCTAGTTCGAAGCTATGGTGTTCCACTGATTGGCTTTTCCTCAGAGAAATTCAAAACCGCGCAAGGAATAACAGGCAAGGCGGAAAGCGAAAAATTATCAGAGTGGCGCCTCGATTTTGATAGGGAGGTTATGAAAAGACTAACTGGTTTCCGTCCAGACCTGTGCGTGCTTGCTGGCTATATGCTTATTGTCGGGGAAGAGATGTGCCATAAATATGACATGATTAACCTGCATCCAGCGGCTCCCGGAGGGCCTAAAGGTAGCTGGCAGGAGGTAATCTGGGCATTGATTGAGAATAATGCTGCAGAATCCGGGGTAATGATGCACCTGGTAACGCCTGAGTTGGACAGGGGGCCGGTAATAGCTTATTGCACTTATCCTATTAGAGGTGAACATTTTGATAAATATTGGCGGGAAATAGATGGTCGCTCTGTAGCTGAGATAAAAAAGGCACAAGGTGAAAACAATGCACTTTTTAAACTTATCCGCCAGCATGGGCTAGCCAGAGAATTCCCTCTTATCGTGTCGACTTTGAGAGCCTTCGGCCGTGGTGAGGTTAAAATAGAAGCTGGCAAAATTTTTGATCGTTATGAGAAATCGATACCGGGGTACAACCTTAGTGATGAAGTAAATAAAGCAGTGGAATCGTGATGAGCCTAATTTGTTTTGATCTCGAGGGGCCATTAGCTACTCAGGATAATGCCTATGAGCTTATGAAGCTGTTCCCTGATGGAGGCAGGATTTTTGAGGTCATCAGCCGCTATGATGATTTGCTCACTTTAGGAGCCAGGCTGGACTACGAGCCCGGTGACACTTTAGCCCTTATTGCACCCTTCCTGGTTTACCACGGGATAAAAGAGGATGACATTTCTGCCTTAGCCAGAAAAGCAACCTTAACCAATGGAGCTATTAGCCTTATCTCCCGACTGAGTGCTCAGGGCTGGAAAATATTCTGCATCAGCACCAGCTATGAGCAGTATGCCAGGCATATAGCTTTTAGACTTGGCATTTTTTCGCAAAATGTTGCCTGTACTTCTTGCCCACTGGATAAATTCTCTAAACAGTTAAATAAAGAAGATTTCTGCTATGTAGAGACGGTGGAGAAAAATATTTTGGATAAACATCCAATCGACGACATCTGGATAAAGAAAAGGCTTGACCGTTTTTACTGGAAGGAACTGCCCAAGACCAATCTGGGTCTACTCATAGAACAGGTGCAACCTGTTGGCGGACAGCGTAAGGTGGAAGCCTTGCGCCATTTCGCCACAGCTCAAGGGCAATCTTTCTCCAACTGTGTAGTGGTTGGTGATAGCATTACCGACTTCAAGATGCTTCAGGCTGTTGAGCAGGCTGGTGGACTGGCGATTGCCTTCAATGCTAACGAGTATGCCCTACCCTATGCTACCATAGGTTTAGCCTCTACACACCTTGACGACCTGCGGCCGGTGTTAGAAGCCTGGAATAAGGGCAAACGGTCGGCCGTGGAAAAGCTGGTCAAAGAAAAAGAAAAAGCCGGTGGGAACGCTAACAGGGAGCACTTTCACTGGCTTGCCGGAATTAAAAAAATAGGGACTCCTCTTGAAATCCACAAGCGAATCCGCCGTGTTGTTCGAGAAGAGGCAGCTAAGCTAGGCTGAGTTCAAATGGCTCAAATTGAGGTAGTCGGTTTTGGAGCGATGAATATCGACCGTCTGTACCGGGTCGAGAAGCTTGTCGTTGACGGCGAGCAAATGGTGACAGATTTCATGTCTCTTCCCGGTGGGTCTGCGGCTAACACTATTTACGGCTTGGCTAAGCTCGGTGTTAAGACAGGATTCGTCGGTGCTGTAGGCATGGACGATGATGGGAAAGAATTGCTCAATGATTTCAAGGCTGCCGCAGTCGATATCAGTCAAATCAGGGCTAAGAAAGCGGCGACAGGCTCCACAACCTGCATCAGCGATAAGTTGGGAAGACGAGTCATATATGTCTCCCCCGGAGCTAATAGTCTATTAAACCCCAAGAATATAGGCCTCGCTTATTTGAACCCGGTTCAGATAGTTCACCTGTCTTCCTTTGCTGATGACAAGCAGCTTAAACTTCAAGTCGACTTAGTAAAAAAACTTGTGAAGTCAGTCAGGGTCAGCCTGTCTCCCGGTATGCTTTACGCTGCTAAAGGGCTGAAAGCCTTAATGCCTTTACTTGAGAAGACGCACATTGTCTTCATGAACCGTGAGGAAATCGAGCGATTGACAGGCAAGGATTTCAAGGCCGGAGCCCGGGAACTTGTGAAATCAGGCTGCCGGATTGTCGTCGTAACTTTGGGCAAAGGTCTGGTTAAGGGCAAAGCTGGGACGGTTACTGCCTATACCTGTGCTGGGGAAAAGGAATATGAAGTTGAGTCCCAAACAGGAAGCCCAAAATCTCCGTTGGAGACCACCGGTGCTGGAGATGCTTTTTCTGCCGGCTTTCTCTTCGGTTTCCTCAAAGGCAAAGGGATTGAAGAATGTGGGTTGCTCGGCGATATAATGGCAAGCTTTGCTATCAGGGAAGTCGGTGCTCGAAAAGGGCTTCCGACCTTAGCTCAGTTATCCCAGAGATACCTCAAACGCTCAGGATGTCGCCTGTAAATGCCTAGCCTTTTTTCTGCCCCTTGACTGGTGCGCCGCTTAAAATCTGGTCAACGATGCCATATTCCACAGCCTGCTCAGCATTAAGGTAGAAATCACGGTCGGTATCATGGGCAATTTTATCCATCGGCTGCCCGGTATGCTTAGCCAATATATTGCGAATCAGTTCCTGCAGCCTCATAATCTCTCGAGCAGCGATCTCAATATCGGCTGCTTGGCCCTGGGCACCGCCAACTGCCTGATGCATGTGAATCGTGGAGTGTGGCAGGGCATAACGTTTACCTTTAGCTCCGGCAGCAAGAATAACCGTGGCCATACTGGCAGTCAACCCAACACAGATTGTTGACACATCTGGCCGAACGAGTTGTATAGTGTCATAAATCGCTAGGCCAGCAGCGATAATTCCGCCCGGTGAATGGATGTAAAGGTTTATGTCCTTCTCCGGGTCCTCGTGCTCCAGGTAAAGAAGCTGTGCGATTATCAAACTGGCTATCTGGTCATTGATAGGTGTACCCAGAAAGACAATGCGCTCTTTTAAGAGCAGCGAGTAAATGTCAAAGGCTCGCTCGCCCCGGGCACCGCTTTCGATAACCATTGGAATAATGTTTTGTGGTAAATTTTTCATTTTGCCTTCCCCTTTCTAGAATGAGTAACTCGTTTTTGCTCTGTAGCTATCTGAACCAACCGCTCAACCGTTTTTCGACCTACCAGAAGCTGCTTGATAGGCTCACGAGTTTCCGGGAGGCTGAAAAACCTCCTTATCTCATCAGCCTGCTTATCCGCATCTTTTGCTGCCTTCTCAATCTCAGCATCTATTTCTGAATCATCGACTTCGATTTTTTCGGCTTCAGCTATTTTACCCAGAACCAGAGACCGGACAACACGTCGACTTGCCGTAGGGCGTAATTCTTCCACATGCCCCTCAAGTGTCTTGTTGATGGTCTTCAGGTAGTTCTCCAGGCCGGTGATTCCTTCAGCAAAGTGCCTTGCCTCGTCCCTGAGCAATCGGTCGATTTCTCCATCCACTAATACCGGTGGATATTCTACTTCACTTAGTTCGACCGCAGCATCGACCGCCTTCTGCTCCAGCTCCGCGCGAGCCCTTTCCTCAGCCCTGGTTTTCAGATTGGACGCTATTTGCTCTCGCAGTGAAGCCAGGTCCTCTTTACCCAGACTTTTGGCGAATTCGTCATCGACCTCGGGCAGTGTTTTTTCCTTTATCTCCGTAGCTGTAACCTTGAAGGCATGTTCTTTTCCAGCCAGCTCCTCCATTTCGTAGTCTGCAGGATAGGACAAGACAAAGCTTTTTTCTTCGCCTTTACTCATACCTTCCAGCTTCTCAGCGAAGCCAGGAAGAGGTAACCGGGCTTCTTTAAGGACCTCATATACAACGTCCTTACGGATAGGGAAAGATTCTCCGTCTCTCTTGCCCTCGACGTCGATGGTTACGATGTCGTCGAATTGGACTGGGCGGTCTACCGGTGACTGGATAGCTTGTTGATGCCGTAGTTGCTCGATGGTTGTCTCGACGTCTTCTTGGCTTATTTCTACCGGCTTGGATTCAACCATTATCTTTGTATAATCTCCAAGCTTGATTGTAGGCTTGAGCGGCACAATGGCTTTAAAAATCAATGGCTCTGTCTGGATAAGTTCGAACTGTGGTTGAGCAATGGGCTCTATCTTTTGCTCTTCCAGAGTCTCTTTATAGGCTGTTGGTATCAGGTCTTCCAGGGCTTCCTTGAATAAGGCATCTTTGCCAATGTGACGTTCCAGTATATCTCTGGGTGCCTTCCCTTTACGAAAGCCGGGTACGGAGACCCTTCTAACCAGGCGATTGTAAGCCTTGTCCAGGTATTTATCTACCTCGACGGGCTCCATCTCGATGTTTACTGCTACCTGGCTGTTCTCAACTGGCTCTGTAGATACCTTCATTTTTACCCTTCTATATTATACCTTACGGTATTATCTTCTGCGAAAAAAATTCCTCCATCCCCTGGCGGGAGGGAGATAGAGGGAGGGGGGAAACTCAAATAGACCTGCCGCCTCAAGCCTTCGTGGTCCCCTCGCCTGTCAGCTTCAAATGCAATTCATCGAGCTGGGCTTGAGACACCGGAGACGGTGAATCGCTCATCACATCTATGGCGCTCTGGTTCTTGGGAAAGGCGATCACCTCTCTGATGTTATCCGCCCCTGCCAGCAGCATCACCACGCGGTCGATACCCGGCGCAATACCGCCATGAGGCGGTGCTCCGTAGTCGAATGCTTCCAGCATATGCCCGAACCGGGCTTCTATCTCCTCATCGCTGTAGCCGAGCAGGCGGAATACCTTCTGCTGCAACTCGCGAGTATGAATCCTGATGCTGCCGCTGGATAGCTCATAGCCGTTGCACACGATGTCGTAATGGCGCGCCCGCACCTTGGCTGGGTCGGTATCAAGAAGAGGTATATCCTCTTCGCGCGGTGATGTAAACGGGTGGTGCATCGGCTCCCACAGCTTCGTTTCCTCATTCCAGTCCAGCAGCGGAAAGTCAACGACAAAGAAGAAAACCAGATGGTTCGGGTCGATCAGTCCCAGTCGGTGTCCCATCTCCCGCCGCAGCTCATCCAGCACCTTATCCACCATCTTGGTCTCGCCGGCCACGATTAGTATCAGGTCGCCAGCCTTAGCTTCAAATTTACGGACTATCTCTTTTAGCTGTTCCGTGGCCAGGTATTTGGCAGCTACCGATTTTACTTTTTCGGGAGTCAGTTGCTCCAGTTTGTCAAAACTGCCGGCAGGTAATGCTAATGTTATCAGCCCCTTGGCTCCGCAGGACTTTGCCAGCTCCGTCAGCTCTTCCAGCTGCTTATGGGAATAATCGGCGCAGCCAGGCAGGCATATACCTTTCACTTTGCCACCGCCCTGTATAGCGGACCGGAAAACGGCGAACTCGGATTCGGCGGCAATTTTGGACAGGTCTCTTAATTCCAGCCCGAAGCGTATATCCGGCTTATCCGTGCCGTATCTCTCCATCGTTTCCGTAAAGGAAAGCCGTGGGAACGGCTTCAGCATCTTCATTTCCGGCTTAACCGTCTCCACCAGCGAGGTGAACATCTCTTCCAGCAGGCTGAGTATGTCTTCCTCATCGATAAAGCTCATCTCCATATCGAGCTGCGCAAACTCGGGCTGGCGGTCGGCTCGCAAGTCCTCATCGCGGAAGCAGCGGGCTATCTGGTAGTATTTCTCGAAGCCTGCCACCATCAATAGCTGCTTGAGCTGCTGCGGTGACTGAGGCAGCGCGTAGAACTTGCCCGGATGTATGCGGCTGGGCACCAGGTAGTCACGGGCGCCTTCCGGTGTGCTCTTGAATAATATGGGCGTCTCAATCTCCACAAAGCCTTTGGCATCGAGGAAATCGCGCATAAATTTCTCCACCTTATGGCGAAGTATGATATTTTCTTTCACTCTGGGGCGCCTGAGGTAGAGATAGCGGTACTTGAGGTACAGGTTCTCGTCGACTTCTACATCTTCATTTATATAGAATGGCGGTGTTTTGGCTATATTGAGGATTTGAATGTCGCTGGCGATAACCTCTATTTTGCCCGTAGGCAGCTTCAGGTTCTCGGTGCCAGAGGGACGTTTCGCAACTTTGCCGGTTATCTTAGCCACATATTCGTTGCGGAGCTCGTTGGCTGTTTGGTGTGCCTTTTTTGACGTCTCAGGATTAAATACTACCTGAGCTATGCCCTCTTTATCTCTCAAATCTATGAATATCAGTCCGCCGTGGTCGCGGCGCCGGTGCACCCACCCCGCCAGAGTTACCTCTTTTCCCACGTGTTTATCTCTTAGTTCTCCGCAGCTATGGCTCTTGAGCAAGTAGATCTCCTAGTGTATTTGGAAATTATAGCCTAAGGTAGCCTCTTGTTCAATTACGTTTCTATTGATGCAAATCACAGGCTCGAGTTTAAATTGAATATTCGTTAGATAAATATTTAAAATGCATTAGTTGCACTACGATTGCCGATAGAATTATAATGCAGTGGGCTATACGATGAGCTGATGAAGCTGAAACCATCCTTATGGAATCAAATAATACCGTATTGTGTAGCTACTATTGCTATCGCCTACCTAATATATGTGCTTGCAGTCCAAGGGAATCCCATCCAGTATATACATTTTTGGATCTTTGTATTGGTCGTAGCTTTAGTATTAGCGCCGCTAGCAGGAAAATTGAAAATATGGAATTTAATAGATTTTAATTCGAAATTTGAATCTTTGCGGGAAGAAAATAGAAGGGAACTTGACCAAATTCGTAATCAGATTACTTCAGTTGTACAAACTAGTATAGTACCTATGCAACATCAGTGGACTGTCTTAGGTATTGATGATAATATAGCGAAAAAACTCGCAGAATCAATAACAGAGCGATTCAAATCTTTGACCTTGCCAACTGTTAAAGGTATAAAAATTGATGATCCTACTCATCTGCAATTTTTGCGTAAGGCTTATCGCTATCGATCTTCTGCATATGAGATCTTGTCAACAGCCTGCGCTTTCAAGACTGCAATTCGCGAACATCGTATCCTAAGACCACAAGAATTAGGCTCAGGTACAAATGATGACAGAATAAATTACATGCTGAAATTTATTCTTGATGGTGGAGTAGAATTGTTCGTGCCACCCCCCAAAATGGCAAAAACTATAAAGCAATTACAAGATATCCAGAAATTATTAGAACTATCCAAGAAATTAGATCGTAAAGAGACGGATTTACCTTCTGAAAAGGACATTAATAAAATTTTCAATAATGTACATGATAGTCTTGCTTGGATTTCAGCGGGAATAGTCATAATCGGCTCTCAGGCAATCATTGTTAACCAAAATATTAACATGCTTGTTAAAAAATGGAAGGATTCCTCAGACAGTCTAATAGATAATCTAGAAAATAAATCATAGCAATATGCCAGCCTTTTTTCGTGAGTCTTACTATCCTTATACTATATAACTCCAAAGACGATGCGTTCTTTTTATACAATCTTCCAGGCCTAAAGAACGGTGTCATTACGATGCTGTGGCGAGTTCAGCCACTTCTGCTTCTGGGCAAGCCTGACTCTCTCGTCGGTAACCTGATATCGGTTGAGGAAGTCGCCTTCAAAGGCAGCGAAGGTGTCCTGCTTGATGGCGGTATGTATTTGATGCATCATCTTGGTGATAAAGCGAAGATTATGTATGGTGGCTAACCTATAGGCCAGAAGCTCCTCACATTTGAACAGATGATGCAGATAGGTGGCGGAGAAGGTGCGGCAGGTGTAACACAGTCACAGCTGGTGTCGACAGGCCCTTTCCTGGCCTTGTAGACGGCCTTCCGTATGTTCTTGTCTGCCCACAGGCAACCACACCTCTTACCTTACTTGCTGGAACATATGAACCATGGATATCTGGTGAATTCCCGATAGCCTATCCTTAGATAGACCGGCTCACCGAACTTGCTTGCCTGGAGCACGACTTTTCGTGCACCCAGAGCAAAAGCAGCATTGCTCACCTCGCGGGTGCAGTACGCGGCCAATCCAGTGCCTCGCGCCTTCTTTATTGTACCTACCCAGTAAACACCGGCGATGCCATGGCTGAGCATAGCCAGTGCTGTACATACGGGCTCGCCTTTAAAATGGACTACTGCTAAAATAAAGTGCGGGCTGATTACACGCTGCGCCTGAGCAAAATAGCTTTCGCTGACCTCTTTGGGAAATGCCAGGTCCTGGTAGGCCTCGACTACAACTTGCTTGAAGCCCTGCAATTCATTCTCATTATCCACCCAATGCAGCTCTGCTCCAGATGGTGCTGGCCCCCCCTTTATCGGTTCCTCAAGTACCATTCCCGGTTGCTCAGATACCAAGAATATTCCATTATCTTTACAGTACTGAATAAGAGCTTGGTCACAATGGCCTCGAAGTAGGAGTGAAAAGCCCCGCTTGCGCGTGGCGAAAAAGGCTTTTATGCGGGACAGGAACGCATCAGGACGCTCATCTTGTTCGGTGGCTAAACTAAATGCGAGACTGCAGCCGGGAAAACCCAAGGCAGAATTGATGAACACAGTATCATGCGCTTCAAAAATCTCTGTACCTGGTATCCATTTGGAGCTTTCGCACCAGAACTCTATAAGGTTGAGATCAGCCAGCCTCAATAACTCAGATTCGCTCATTGAATACTTCATTTTACACCTGCTATATTATAACGCTTTCTGGGCACTGTTTGGCTATCACAAATACTGCCAATATCAAGTAAGGGGATCTCTTTTAGGTATCATCTGCCTAAAGGTGACACTGCGCAACCGCTTAGGTAGTCAGGAGTACTGGTTCAAATCCAACCTCTGCCACTAATTTTCGAAGCTAAAATCCTCTGAATCTTGTAAAAAGTTCAGCGGATTCTTTGTTTTTGCTCATAGAATGCTAACTAGATTCTGAGAGATTCACTTACCAATAGGTGAATTCTATCCCTCAAATCAATGAATATCAGCCCGCCGTGGTGAATCCAACCACTTTTGCTTCTGGGTGAGCCTGACTTCCTCATCGGTAACCTGATACTGGCTGAGGAAGTCGTTTTTGAAGGCGGTGAAGGTGCCCTGCTGAATGGCGGCTTCTATTTTCTGCATCAGCCTGATGATAAATCGCAGGTTATGTATGGTGGCTAACCTGTAGGCTAACAGCTCATCGCATTTGAACAGGTGATGAAGGTAAGCAGCCGAAAAGGTGCGGCAGGTATAGCAATCGCAGCCGGCATCAACAGGCCCCTTCTTGGCCTTGTAGACGGCCTTCCGTATGTTTTGCCTGCCCTGCAGGGTAAAAAGGGCGCCATTGCGGGCCACCCTGGTAGGCAGTGCGCTGTCGAAGAGGTCTATGCCCCGGCTGACCCCTTCAATTATGTCCTCAGGCGAGCCTACACCCATGAGATATCTGGGTTTATCTGGAGGTAATGAAAGCACTGTTTCATCCACCATCGACCAAGTCAGCTCTTTAGGTTCTCCTATGCTCAAGCCGCCGATGGCATAGCCGGGAAAATCCAGAGAGGTAATGGCTTTCGCCGACTGCTGCCGAAGCTGAGTGGAAGTGCCGCCCTGGACAATGCCGAAGAGTAGCTGGCCAGGGCTTCGATGGTGCTTCTTGCATCTTTCCGCCCACCGAGAGGTCCTGTCTACAGCTTCACGCATCTTTGCCAGGCTGGCGTTAACGGCTGGGCATTCGTCCAGTGTCATGATGATGTCGGCGCCCAGCTTCTGTTGTAATTCAATGACCAGCTCAGGAGTAAGGCGATGCTCACTGCCGTCGATATGAGAGCGGAATATGACACCATCGTTGGTGACTTTACACAGCCGGGCTAAGCTGAAAACCTGATAGCCGCCGCTGTCGGTCAATATCGGCCCATCCCAGCCCATGTACCGGTGCAGCCCTCCCAGCTTCTCAATAACATCTATTCCCGGCCGCAGGTAAAGATGATAGGTGTTGCTCAGGATTATGGCTATACCGAGGTCCTTGAGCTCTTCTGGTGTTAAGGTCTTGACCGTGCCCTGGCTGGCTACGGGGAGGAAAGCCGGCGTTGGCACTATTCCATGACCTGTAACAAGCTCTCCAAGACGTGCTTTGGTATCTGAACAGGCCTTTATGACTCTAAAATGTTCTTTTATTAATTAACTCCTTGCCTTTTAGTAGAAAGCTCTGGGCATAGGCGGCGGAGGTTGGAAAGCTACGCATCTGCCCTTGCTTGCCAATAATCTATAAACTGCCTGACGGCTTTTGCAGCCTCGGCTACTGTTGAATAAGTCGGGATATGAGCATCGACGAGCCGTGCTCTCTGCTCAGCAAGCAACTTCCATCGCTGGTGTGGAAGCCGGTCAGAACCGGTTATTCCACTACTCACTACGGCAATTAACGGCATCAATTCCTCTCGAGACAGGTTAATAAACGCTTCAGTCTGCCCCTTGGCAATACTGGACCAAACCTCCTCCGAAAAGGGGTTATCATCGGTAAATTCAGCAATGATGAAATCGAAATGTGGGCTCTTGGCTAACATTCTCGGTATCTCTTTTAGAATTTCTGCGAAGCCCATGGCTACCCCACCCATTATGGAGCAGTCTACTGGATTACCCACCCAATCCCATATTTCGGGTGCCTTTCCTCTCAGTTCCTCCTTAATCTCACGGGGCAGCGGAGGCAGTGTAAGGCCGGCTTCTTCACAAACATCAGCAGACATTACTGAGAGCCCTCCGCCAGCACTCACTAAACCGACACCATTTCCTCTAATCGGAGGCAGGAAGGAAAAGGCGACGAGAAGGTCAACAAGCTCACTTAGGTCTTTGGCAGATATTACACCAGCCTTTTTGAAAGCTGCCTTCCATATAATGTCAGAGCCGGCGATGGCAGCGGTGTGTGAAGCAACAGCTTTAGGTCCAGCTGTGCCTCGCCCGCCTTTGATGGCGAGCACTGGTTTAGTACGCGCTACATCGCCTAAAACCTTGAGAAACTTCTTGCCATCCTTTATACCCTCAAAGTAAGCAGCGATAATCGTAGTCTCGTTGTCATGAGCGAGATAGTACAGGAAATCGCTTTCGTCTAAATCAAGTGCGTTGCCGTAGCTGATGACTTTGCTGAAACGAAGGCCTCGTAATTCTCCGTAACGAACGAGCAACGCGGACGTACCACCGCTTTGACACACAGCACCAATTGTTCCAGCCTCTTTGGTCAAATTATAACTGTGCGCTATTCCTCCGCGCGGGTAGTAAATCCCCATGCAGTTAGGGCCAATAAGTCGGATGTTAAGTCTTTTAGCTTCCTGAAGGATCCTAGCTTCGAGGTCTTTAGCTTCATGCCGCCCTGTTTCACTAAGGCGACCGGCAACAAGATGAACAACTTTTACTCCTTTGGCAGGACATTCGGCAAGCAGATTGGGGACTTTAGATGCTGGAAGACAGCAGATAACATAATCGATTATCTCTGGGACGCTGCTCAAGTTTGGGTAAGCTCTCAGACCAAGGATGGATTCTTTGCTGGGGTTTACTGGATAGATATGCCCGGGATAGCCGTAATCCAGAAGGTGACGTACATAGTGGTAGCCAAACGACAAGGGATCTTCCGATGCCCCGACTACAGCAATGGCCTTAGGATGAAAGGCAGTCTCTAATGTATTGATAAGGTCAGCATCCATGCTATGTCAACCAAATATCTAAGCACATACCCAGGAAGATGATACCCAAATAAGGAAAGGCCGATAGTTTGTAGACCCTCCAGGCAGCCATTGATGTCATCGAGAATAGCAAGCGGCCATTGGCATAAACCATCAAAATGCCAAGGATATTCACCACAATCAGATAAGGCAGATGAAAATCAGCGGCTATGTAGATGAGCATTGAAATAAGATAGAGAAGTATAGATAAGCCAAAAAGTATTTTTACCACATCTTTGACCTGCCAGCTTAGTGGGAAATAATTTAAGCCAGCACCGAGATAATCTTCCCGGTTGGCAATCATTACACACCAGACATGAATGGGAGTCCAGATAGCGACTAGACCGCATAGGAGAAAAAGCCTGGCGTCGAAGGCTGGACTTATGGCAAACCAGCCGATAAGCACCGGGCTACAGCCGGCGACTATGCCGAGAAAGGTGCATGAAATCGTCTTACGCCATATTGACGAAGCTATGACGCCGATCAGCCCAAATAGGAAACAGAGGGGATGCAGCACCCAGGCTAAGGCTAATCCGACAACTATAAGCCCGATGATGAGGGGCAGGGCTTTCTGCGGAGGGTCGATTCGCCTTGAGGGCAAAGCTCGATTGGATGTCCTCACCATCCGGGCATCGACCTCACGGTCGAGATAGTTGGTAAGCCCATTGGAGCCAGCACTGCCTAAGAAGATGGCAATTAAGGTGAGAGCAAAGACTTTGGCTGTCGGATAGCCACCGGCGGCGATAATCACTGAGCAAATGCCGATAAAGGTAAGCAGGCTGGTTTCTACAGGTTTCAGGACGGTGATATAGTCCAGAAATGACCACTGCCTACTTAGAGTTATTTTCAAGGCTTTACAACCTCTTTAAGGACAGTCAATATGTCCTTTTCCGGCACATCACTGCGTATCACTACCTTGCCGATGTCTTCGAGCAAGACCCATCGGATTGCTTTGCCCCGTACTTTCTTGTCCAGTTCCATAGCCGCAAGCACGTCAGCTAGATTTATACCGGAGCAATCTGTAGGTAGTTTGAACTTCTGCAAGAGAGCTTTCTGGCGTCCAACAGCGTCTGGTGATAAAAGCTTCAACCTATGACTGAGCCTGGCTGCTCCCATCATTCCAATAGCCACTGCTTCACCATGGAGAAAACGGTCATATTTGCCGGCGGCTTCAAGTCCATGGGCTATAGTATGCCCGTAATTTAAGATGGTGCGTTTTCCAGTTTCCTTTTCATCTTCAGAGACAATCTGGCATTTAATGGCAGCACTTCTAGCAATGACTTTAGAAGTAATGTCTGGCTTTAACTTCACTAAGTCTTTAACATTATCCTCAATGAGCTGCAAGAAAGCGTCGTCTAGAATCAGCCCATGCTTGATAACCTCCGCCCATCCTGAGGTAAGCTCACGTTGTGGTAAGGTAGTCAAGGTCTTAACGTCGGCCAGGACAAGACGCGGTTGATAGAAAGCGCCTATCAGGTTTTTACCTTGGCGGTGGTCAACGGCTACCTTTCCGCCTATACTGGCGTCTGTCATGGCTACTAGGCTGGTGGGCACTTGCAGCCAGGGCAAGCCTCTTAAGAAAGTGGCGGCTACAAATCCGGCCAGGTCACCAATCATGCCACCACCCAGCGCAACTATCACGTCATTTCTTTCTGCCCGGTGCTCAATGAGAAAATCATAAATCTTGACCGCCTGGTCGATGTTCTTTGAAGCTTCGCCAGGCGGTACCACATAGCAATTGACAGTAAAGCCAGCTTTTTCCAGCGTTTTCTTAACTCGTGTCCCGTAAATAGAAAAAACGATTCCATCGCTAATTATGTTAGCTGTGCCTGATAGGCCGGCCTGTTTCATTTTTTCCCCAAGCTTGTCCAGTATCCCCCAGCCGACAAATACAGGATAACTGGCGGTCGCTGTCTCTACCATACAGGCCAAATCAGCTTCAGCAGATTGTTTACTGCTTCGATGTTTATTTATATACTGCCAGCCCTTTATTACCTCCTGGCTTACTTCATCGAGAGTCAGGTTGTCGGTATGGACTGTCCAGTCGGCGATAGCATAGTAGGGCTGACGCTTGGTTTTAAGCTGCTTGATGCGTTCTAGAGGATTCCCCCCGGCAAGCAAAGGTCGGACTGCAGGGTTAGCCGAGTACAGAGTATCGTGGAGCAGACGCTGGTATATGGTCTCTGGTTTGGCTTCCAGGCAGACAAGCACGCTGGTTTCAAGAAGCAAATCCTGGTTTTTAGGGTCAACTATAGCCCCGCCTCCAGTGGCGATGACCACTCGCTCTTTGTGACAGGCCTGCTTCAATATTTTGCTCTCTAGCTGCCTGAACTTATCCTCGCCGTCCTGTTTGAAGATTTCCGAAATAGTCTTGCCGCTGAGCTTAACTATCTCATCATCGGTGTCTATGAGTGTCCAGTTCAGGCGTTCAGCTACTTTTGTGGCAACGACCGACTTACCAGTAGCTGAGAAACCTATGAGGGCGATGTTGTTGTTTGCTTTACGACTTCGCATAGTGCTTGCGAGAGCAGGCAGAGCCGATGTAGTTTTTATAGTTGGCTAAGGTCTCTTTCAAGTGGTCACCGCCGAATTTTTCCAGCATGGCGTTTGTCAGGACGATGGCCAGCATGGCTTCTCCGATGACTCCGGCTGCAGGGACGACACAGATATCGCTGCGTTCATAATGAGCCTCGGCCTTCTTTCCAGTTCGCAGGTCTACGGATGGCAAGGGTTTGCCCAGAGTGGCGATAGGTTTCACAGCAGCGCGAACCACAATTGGCTGTCCATTGCTTATACCGCCTTCAATGCCGCCGGCATTATTAGTGGCTCGATGCCAGGCTAAAGCAGCTCCTTTTGGGCTGGTCTCGATTATGTCCTGAGCCTGAGAGCCTTTAGCACTGGCTACCGAAAAGCCGTCGCCTATTTCCACACCTTTCACAGCGGGTATGCTCATTATGGCTTGAGCGATTTGAGCGTTAAGACGGCGGTCCCACTGGACGTGGCTGCCCAGTCCGACAGGAACTCCAGCGGCAATTACCTCGAAGACACCACCCAGCGTATCTCCCTTAGCTTTGGCTTCATCGATAGCCGCTATCATTGCCTTTTGGGCCATGGCATCGGCGCAGCGTACAGATGATTTCTCCACCTGTTTCCAATTTATTGATTTGGGTTGTTTAGCCCGGTGTTTACCTATGCTTATGGTATGGCTATGAATAGTAATGCCGAATTCATCGAGGAATCTTCGGGCTACACCGCCGACGGCAACTCTGGCTGCTGTCTCTCGGGCACTGGCCCGTTCCAAAATGAGACGAATATCTTCAACGCCATATTTAGTTATTCCAGCTAAGTCGGTATGTCCCGGTCGAGGTGTAGTTATCGGCTGTATTTTCTTACCTACCGGGGCAATGCTCATTATCTCCTGCCAATCTTCCCAGACGCGATTCCAGATGAGCAGGCTTATCGGGCTGCCGATGGTAAGGCCGTGGCGTACGCCGGAGATAATCTCAGCTTTGTCCCGCTCGATTTTCATGCGGGCGCTGCGTCCATAGCCAGCCTGCCTACGCTTAAGGTCTTGAGTTATGTAGTCTTCACTGATGGGCAAGCAGGCTACCATCCCCTCAATAACTGCCACTAGCCCCTTGCCGTGTGACTCACCTGCGGTGAGAAAACGAAACTGCCCCATAATTCTTGATTCCTGTGGTTGTTTATCGATATTCCGGCTGAGGGTAGGGATTGCTCAGTGTTTCCAGAAGGATAATACCTTCAGCCCCCAATGATTGCACCTGAATGACGTTGTGCAGCTTTTGCAAGCCCATCCCCAGCAAAGTATCTAGTAGAGACGGAATTTCAGGCTTGTAATATTCTATCTCTGGCTTCTCGATACCAGCTAAACTAGCAGCCAGGTCTATAGCCTTGTTTAGACCACCCAATTCATCGACGAGGCCCAGTTCCTTAGCCTGTACGCCTGTATAAAGTTGTCCCGTGGCCAATTCTCTGACTTTCTCCTCACTCAAATCTCTACCCTCAACCACGACTTGAACGAACTGGTCATAGATCTGGTCAGTTATTTCCTGCGTAATTATTTTTTCTTCCGGAGTTAGCTCTCTAAGCCCGGCATACATATCCTTATGTTTACCACCTGTGAAAACCTCTGTCTCTATCCCAAGCTTATCAAACAGTCCTTTGAGATTAGGGATTTCTAGGATGACCCCGATGCTGCCGGTTAAAGTACCAGGCAAAGCCACGATTTTGTCAGCTTTTGCCGAGATGTAGTAACCGCCGGAAGCAACCACATCGCCCATGCTAACCACGATTGGTTTTTTTACCAGCTCAAGCTGGTTCAAAATTTCCTGAGAGGCAGCTGCGCTACCGCCCGGGCTTTCCACTTGAAGAACAATCGCTTTTACGGTTATGTCGTTTTTGGCTTTTTCCAGCTGTTCTCGAACAAATTTCGGACTGATAACATTGCCGCCAAATAACAGCCCGGAGCCCTGCGACTGTATCGGCCCGCTAAGCGAGATTACTGCTACTTTATTTTCCACGATTCCGCAAGAGACCGACATTGCACATAAGACCAATAAAGTAATTGTGCAGACTATTATTGTAACTCTCTTCACGTTTTAACCTCCTATTCTAAGCAGGGCTTGCTTGGCTGCTGAAAGCATTATGTCAAGTGGTGCCTCCCTACCCGTCCATAGCTTAAATGAGTCAGCTCCTTGATAAACTAGCATAGGCAAGCCACCGATAGTATTGGCACCAGCTTCCCTGGCCATTCTCAGTAAAGGTGCCTCTGGAGGATTATACACCAAGTCGTAGACCAGAGCATCTTTGGGGATTAGGCCTGATGCCAAAGGCGATTGTCCTTCTTCAGAAGAATGCTTCATCCCGAGGGTAGTACAATTGACTATCAGATGAGCGTGCTTGACTGCTTCTGCAAGCTTTGAGCTTTGCCATGGCATAGCAGCTATCTCTGTGCTCATCTTGTTGTCAGCAGCATGTTTGACCATAGAGCCTGCTAGGCTTTCGGCCTTTGCCAGAGTGCGGTTTGCAATAGTCAAAGAGCTTACCTTTTCTTGAAGAAGAGCAAGGCTTACAGCACGGGCAGCCCCACCCGCCCCGAGAATTACCACTCGCTTGTTTTTAGGTTCAAACCTGGCATCATCACGTAAGGCTTTGAGGAAGCCAGGCGCATCAGTATTGAAACCTATGAGCCTGCCATCACGATTGACTACTGTGTTCACAGCGCCAACCAGGCTGGCGAGGTCGTCAATCTCGTCTATGAGATGTAAGATTGTCTCTTTATAAGGTACGGTTATGTTCGCTCCTAGATTTTGAGACTGCTTCAGCTTAGTTATTGTGGACGGTAAATCCTCGGGTTTTGTCTCCCAGGCTTCGTAGTGTATGTCGAGTTTATAGTAGTCCAAAGCCGCCTGTTGAAAATCGGGAGATACCGAGTGCTTCAGTGGGTAACCGATAACGCTGATTAACTGTGTCACTGGTCGCAGACCTTCAGGCTATCCAGATATCCCTGCAGGATGAAGGCTGCTGCTGCTGCATCCCGTGATGCCTTTCTCCCAGCCCTCTTATTACCAGCCTCTCTTAGCAAGCGTTCCACAGCCACAGTGGATAGCCGCTCGTCCCAAATTTCAATTTTGGCACTGGTACCTTTGGAAAGCTCTTCAACGAAATCCATCACCTTGCTAGCCTGTTCACCAATACTGCCATCTAGAGAATAAGGCAGACCAACCACAATTCGTTTCACATCGTGTTGGTCAACGAGTTGGATGATAGCATCTATAGCGTTTTGCTCATCCTCTCTGGTGATGGTAACCAGCGGACTGGCTAAAATCTCTCCAGGGTCACTGATGGCAACCCCTATTCTCCGGTCTCCAACGTCTAATCCTAGAATACGCATTTCGAGTTATCGGCCAGTTTTCTGGATCAACTGTTTCACCAGCTCGAGAGCTTCGTTGAGTTTGCTTTTATCCTTGCCGCCAGCCTGTGCCATGTCTGCCTTACCACCACCGCTACCACCGGTGACTGCGGCAACTTGTTTCACGATATCACCGGCATGTAAACCTCTTTTCACCAAATCCGGGGTGACCATAGCCACAAAGCCAGGTTTACCATCGTGAACCGTCCCCAAAACCACAACAGCACTCTTCAACCGGTCTTTCAATAAATCTCCCATTTCCCTCAAGACTGCTAACGAAGTGGATGGTACCTTAGCTGTCAGGACTGTTATGCCATTCACTTTCTCAGTTTTACCTATCAAGGATTCAACTGTATAGCGGGATAGCTCTTTTTCCAAGGAAGTAGAGTGTTTGCGCTCTGAAGCCAGCTCAGCAAGCAGAGCTTTCACCTTATCTACAACTTCTGTCGGTGAACTTCTGAGCTCCTCAGCCGCAGCCTCCAATGCTTCAAGTCGCTGTCGTAGAAAAGCTTCAGCACTTCTTCCGGTGACAGCTTCGATTCGGCGTAAACCAGTGCCGATGCTGCTTTCGCCGGTTATAATGAAGGCTCCGATTTCTGCGGTTGATTTGACGTGTGTACCACCACAAAGCTCGGCACTTATCAGTGGCTCGCCTATTTCCAGCACCCTTACGGTATCCCCATACTTCTCCTCGAAAAGAGCAATAGCACCCTCATCCATGGCCTGCTTATATGGGATAACCTTGCTTTTCACCGGCAAGTTCTCTCGTATCATTTCATTGACGATGTGCTGGATTTCATCAAGCTGCTGTTTGCTGATGGTGGTCAAGTGGGAAAAATCAAACCGGAACCCTTCAGGGTGTACCAAAGACCCCCTCTGATGAACATGACTACCTAACACTTGGCGCAAGGCGGCCTGAAGCAGATGTGTCGCTGTATGATTTCGGGCGATATCGAGGCGACGGCTTTTGTCTACCTTGGCTTCAACGATATCGCCAACCGAGATAGCACCTTTAAAAACTTGCCCAATATGAACGATGGCACCTTCAGCCAGGCTACCATATGGAGACCAAACTGTATCGGTAACATCGATTCGACTGGAATCGGCGGTTATTATGCCAGTGTCTCCCACCTGTCCTCCCATCTCACCATAGAAAGGCGTTTCCTCAAGGACAACAGCAACCTTCTGAGCCTTACCGGTAGACTTTACAGAGCTACCAGAAACTTGGTCTAAAATGCAGCTAACCTTAGTATTAGCCTTAAGTTTGTCATAGCCAACGAAGCTGGTGGGTTTAGGCTTGATTTCTGCTTCGGCATTCAAACTCGTATTACCACTCAGGGCAGTGCTAAACTTGTGGCCAGCTCTGGCTCTCTCCCGTTGCTTCTCCATCTCAACCTCGAAGCCTTCGAGGTCAACATCTAATCCCTTCTCCCGCGCAATTTCAGTAGTTAATTCTAGAGGAAAGCCATAAGTATCCCAAAACCTGAAGGCTTCTTCACCTGCAATACTGTTTCGCCCCTGCATCAGAGCTTCATCAACAGCTTTGTCGACAAGATTAATTCCAGCATCTAAGGTGCTGGTGAATTTATCCTCCTCTAGTTTAACTACTTCCTGTATCAGATTTTGGTTTTTCACCAGCTCGGGATATACGTGCCCCATCTTGGCAATAACTGTTTCGGCTATTTGGCTAAGGAAAGGCTCTTCTGCGCCCAGTTTCCTGAGGAAAAAGCAGACTCGACGCAATACCCGACGCAGAACATATCCTCTGCCCTCATTGGATGGCAGAACACCGTCAGCAATTAGAAAAGTGATGCCTCGACTGTGCTCAGCTATAATCCTGACGGAATGGTCGGCAACCTCATCCTTGCCGTGCTTTATGCCTGTTAAGCCGCATATCTTGTCTCGTAAAGGGATAAAGAGGTCTGTATCATAGACTGAAGACACGCTTTGCATCACAGCGGCAACTCTTTCCAGCCCCATGCCAGTATCGATGTTTGGCTTTGGCAGAGGTGTGCGCTTTCCGCCGCGGTCTTGGTTATATTGGGTAAAAACCAAATTCCATATTTCAGAAAAGCGACCACAGTCGCAGCCGGGACCGCAGTCAGGCTTGCCACAGCCGGCTTCTTTGCCGAAATCGTAGTGTATCTCGCTGCATGGTCCACAGGGCCCTGAATCACCGGCCGGTCCCCAGAAATTATCCTCTTCGCCAAGCCGTATTATTCTGCTCTCAGGAAAGCCAATTCCTTGCCAACAGTTAAATGCATCATCATCATCTAAATAGATGGTTATCCATAATCGCTCAGGCATTAGCTTTAGACGCTCGGTGACAAATTCCCATGCCCAGGCAATAGCCTCCTTCTTAAAGTAGTCGCCCACGCTGAAATTACCAAGCATCTCAAAGAAAGTCAGGTGTTTAGAATCGCCTACTGAATTGATATCCGTCGTGCGGAAGCACTTCTGGCATGAGGCTAGGCGTGTACTTGGTGGCATAGCTAACCCCAGGAAATAAGGCTTTATTTGCACCATACCTGCAGTTGTTAGTAATAAGGTGGGATCACCGTGAGGTACTAAAGGTGAACTGGGGATTATTTTGTGCTCTTTTTGCTCGAAAAAGCGCAGAAAGGCTTCTCTTATCTGATCACTGTTCACTAGTTATCACCTATGTGGATTTTAATGAAGTAGCGCTCAAGTGTCAATCTGTCTATTGGTGAGGATGATGTTTTTGTTTCTATGTTTTTCTCAGTTGTGCTAAAATTCAGATATATCAAGGAGTTGATACAATGCCACTTTACGAATACTGGTGCCGTCAATGCAAACGTAAGGTAACGTTATATTCGCCGACCGTTTCTCAGGCTTCACCTTCTTGCCCGCAATGTGGTAATGACACGTTACGCCGCCTATTCTCCACTTTCTCAGTGCGTAGCAAAACATACAAGGATATGTATGAGGATATACTCTCTGATTCGCAGATGACCCGAGGGATGTTAGCCGACGACCCTAGAGCTTTGGCTGAATGGAACAAGCGAATGAGTCAGGGTGAGGAGGTCGCCCCGGAATACGAAGAGATGATTGAGAGGATGGAAAAGGGAGAAATGCCTGCTGAGTCAGCCAGCACAGGCACTAGCGGGCCTCATGAAGAAGCTGAGCAGGTTTAATTCCATGCCCGTTTACGAGTTTTATTGTCCCGAATGCCGTAAAAAAAGCAGTTTTCTAGTAAGGAGTCTCTCTTCTTTTGAGCCTAAGTGCTCAATCTGCGGCAGTCCTGATGTATCTCGTGTTATCTCCACCTTTGCTTATCATAAATCACTCAAGACCATACATGAAGAGAGTGGCGAGCCTAGTATGTTTTCAGGTCCGGACTACTACAAAGACCCGCGCAATATAGGCAGATGGGCAGAGAGAAAGTTCCAGGACATGGGTATGGAAATGCCCAGCGAAATTCAGCAGGAAATTCAGGCTGCTAGAGAAGGTGAATTACCTGAATCTGTAAAGGATTTACAAAGTGCCTCGCCAGACGCTGCGTATTCTTGATGCCAATTGCAACCGCATCGGTGAAGGATTGCGCTTTCTCGAAGATGTTGCTCGCTTTCTGCTTAATGATGCTGCCGTTAGCCATCAATTGAAGACGATGCGCCATAACCTGGTTAAGAGCCTAAATAAATTTGGCACAGCCATGCTTTCGGAGAGAGACGCAGCTGCAGATGTAGGATTCGGTACCCAGATTAGCCAGCATCAGGATTTGCCTTCTCTTGCCAGGGCTAACGCCAAAAGGGTAGAAGAAGCATTACGGGTTGTAGAGGAGCTAGCCAAACTCTCAGACTTGAGTGCAACCTTGCGCTCAAAGGACTTCGAGCAAGCACGGTTTAATCTCTATACACTGGAGAAAGAGCTATTGTCCAGATTAGTGCGCCGGCAGAAGATAAAAGAACTAACCGGTCTCTACGTCATTATCGATACCCAAATATTAGAGTTAAAAGACGTGATTGATGCAGCCCGCAAAGCTATCCGTGGTGGAGCTAAAGTTATTCAGCTGCGCGACAAACAGCATGGCAAAGGCGAGCTGTTAGTTATAGCTCAACAACTGAAAGATTTATGTTGTAAATCCAGCACCCTTTTTATAGTTAATGACTATCTTGATATAGTCCTAGCATCTGAGGCAGATGGGATACACATTGGATATGATGACCTCCCCTTATCTGCGGTCAGAAAGGAATTACCCATTGACAAGATCGTCGGCTTGTCGACACATACTTTGGTTCAAGCGCAGGACGCAGAAGTCGAAGGAGCGGATTATATTGCCGTAGGCTCCATATTCCCTTCGCCGACAAAAGTACATGCTATGGTGGTTGGGCTGGAGTACTTGCGCCAAGTCAGAAAGGCGGTGTCTATACCAATAGTTGCTATCGGCGGTATTAACAAAGAAAACATTGGAGAGGTCATGGCTACTGGGGCTGATTCAGCAGCGGTTATCAGTGCTGTCCTGACTCAAAAGGATATAGAATCAGCAACACGCCAGTTGGTGAAAGAAATTGAAAAAAAACCAAAGAGCCATAAAGAATCTAGAAACCATCGCTGAGGAAATTCGCCTCTATTTCTCCGCTAAAGATGCAGCCCGAGAGAAGGCGTTACGTCTAAGCCGTGAGGTAATTCGCTACAGCGCCAATGCTATTCGTGCTGTCCATCGTCAGGAGAAAGTGATCGCAGAACAACTTTTAAGCTCAGCGCGTGCATTACTCGAAGAGTTAGTTAACGATGTGCTTCAGAACAATGACGAATTTGCACACGCCGGATTTGTGCACGATGCTCAGAAGGAATTCGCTGAGGCCAGTACAACTTTAGCCATAGTTGATGGTAAGTCGCTTCCTGAGCCGGAAGCATTGAGGATCAGCTATCCAGCGTACTTAAACGGCCTGGGAGAAGCGGTCGGTGAACTGCGGCGCTATCTTTTAGATAGCTTGAGACGGAATGACCTTTCTCGATGCGAGGAATTGCTAGCCGTAATGGATGACATATATGCTGTCCTCATGACTATGGACTTCCCCGAGGGTGTCACTTATGGTTTGAGGCGAACAAGTGATGCCGTGCGTGGCATTTTGGAGAGAACCCGTGGCGACCTGACGCTGGTTCTGAGACAAAAAGAACTGGAAGATAAGTTAGAGCAAATTCCGAAAAAAAGGTGACTTGATAAAGGCAGGAGATCCTCTTGCCTAGTAGGTCTGCTATCCCGCATACGTCTGTACTAAAGTACAATTTTATATTTCCAATGATGGATAACCTTGACTCTGCTAGCCAAAGACGATAGAATCTGACACTTGGTGGTTATTCGCAAATCAGATGGCGAAAACCAAATCTCAATCATAAGGAGGTAAAATGCCTGGTATTTTCTGGCTTGTTCCTGTTGCTGGGTTGGTAACGGTGATTTTTGCCATACTCCTGGCAAGAAACGTGCTACGCCGTGACGCTGGAACGCCAAAGATGAAGGAAATCGGTGACATGATTTTTGAAGGCGCTTGGGCGTTCTTAAAACGGCAGTATAGTACCATCGGGATACTGTCGCTGGTGGTGGCAGTTATCATCGGCGTTCTTGTGGCCCTACTGGGTGGAGAGAAGGGTATTGAAGGGATGACTGCTTTCGGAATTGGCTGGCGAACAGCAGTTGCCTTCCTAGTAGGTGCTTTCTGTTCAGGGATTTCAGGTTTTATCGGCATGTATATTGCAGTTAAGTCCAACGTTCGCTGCGCTGCTGGAGCCCAAAAGAGCCTGACTGAAGCAGTTACCATCGCCCTCAGAGGTGGAGCTGTTTCTGGATTTCTCATTACCGCTCTTAGCTTAATTGGAGTTACCGCTATCTTCTTTGCCTTCGGCGGAGGCAGCAAACCTGAAATCGCTCCTCACCTAATCGTGGGTTTTGGGTTCGGCGCTAGTTTTGTTGCTTTATTTGCTCAGCTCGGCGGTGGAATTTACACCAAAGCTGCTGACATGGGCGCTGACCTGGTGGGTAAAGTAGAAGCTGGTATTCCTGAGGATGACCCGCGTAATGCTGCGGTTATTGCCGACTTAGTCGGTGACAACGTTGGTGATTGTGCTGGCCGTGGTGCCGACTTGTTCGAATCTACAGCTGCTGAAAACATCGGCGCTATGATTCTTGGGGTAATTGCCTATCTTGCCACTGGTAATATAGCCTGGATTCTCTTCCCTCTCGTCGTTCGTGCTTTTGGTCTGATCGCCAGCATGATAGGAGTATTGATTGTCCGCGCCAAGGAAGAAGAGAACGCCATGAATGCGTTGAACCGCGGATATTTTGTTGCTATCGCCTTATCAATTATCGGCATGGCTGTAACCATACACTTTATGCTAGGCAACTGGTGGCTGTTCGGTGCCGGTGTAGTGGGGATTGTTACTAGCGTTGTCATCGTTTACATTACTCAGTATTACACTGAGTCTCGATACAAACCGGTACAGGAAATCGCCGAAGCCTCAAGAACAGGTCCAGCCACTAACATTGTCGCTGGCACGGCTGTAGGCTTTGAAACCACACTGGCAACAGCCGTAGTGATTGGCCTCGCCCTTTTGCTGTCTTACTGGATGGGTAATATAAGTGGAGTCCAAGGTGGCGGTGCTTTCGGCACTGCTGTGGCTACCATGGGCATGCTGATGACCTGCCCGTATGTGCTGTCAATGGATACCTTTGGGCCTATAACTGACAATGCTAATGGTATTAACGAGATGGCAGGTGCCGGTAAAGAGGTACGCCGGATTACCGACAGGCTCGATGCTGTGGGCAACACCACAAAAGCCTTAACCAAGGGATATGCCATGGTTTCGGCAGGTTTAGCCGCCTTCTTACTCTTCCAGGCATATCTTAATAGGGTTTCATTCCTCAAGTTCGGTGTTGAGGGCCAGTACAACGTTGTGGACATCGCCAAGATAGAAGTCTTCGTAGGGGCTCTCTTGGCAGTAATGCTGGTTTATCTGTTCAGCTCCTGGGCAATAAAGGCAGTGGGAAAAACCGCAGCCAAGATCATTAAAGAAGTCCGCCGCCAATTTCAGGCTGACCCAGGCATTATGGCTGGTACCTCTCGACCGGATTACGCTAGAGCGGTCGATATTACTGCTCGTGCCGGCTTGAGAGAGATGATACTGCCAGGTCTTTTGCCCGTGCTGGCGCCAGTAGTTGTTGGGCTTATTTTCAAGTGGGCAGGTTACGATGCCGCTATGGTGGTAGCCGCATTACTTATGGTTGGCACCATCGCAGGTATCATGTTGGCCTCATTCATGAACAACGGTGGTGGTGCCTGGGACAATGCCAAGAAGATGATTGAAGACGGGCAGCTCAAAGATGAGAATGGTAACGTGATAGGTAAAGGCACTTTTACTCATGCTGCGGCAGTTGTCGGTGACACCGTTGGTGACCCGTTCAAGGATACTGCTGGGCCTTCACTTCATGTCTTGGTCAAGCTGCTCAGCACCATCACGTTGGTTATGTGTCCGCTGTTCATTTGATGTAGAGAATAGCGAAGACCGTAGAAAGTAATAACCGCAGGGGGCAATCATGTGAGAAAGGGATTGCCCCTTTTTTCTTCGCCGATAGTAGTGGACGGGCCATGCCCCGGATAGACGATGGTCTTATCCGGCAAGGTCATGAGTTTATTTTGAATGCTATCCATTAGCTGTTTATAGCTACAGCCCGGAAAATCAGTCCTGCCTATGCCATAGTTAAAGAGGGAATCACCGCTGAAGACTATTCCATGCCCGTAGAGGCTGATGCCGCCAGGACTATGTCCCGGTGTATGCAAGACAGTGAAGCTTAAATCATCCATATCTATTCTGTCGCCATCTTTTAGCAGTCTGTCTGGTGTGGGTGGTTGACTGAAAGAGCCACCCATCATAGATGAGAGCATTCTAGAAAACATTCCTATGTCTGCTGCCTCGGCCTCGTGGAGGACAAACTTAGCTCCTGTCCTCTCTTTAACAGGCGCAAGTGCACCGGTATGGTCAAAGTGCATGTGGGTAATCACAATCAGAGGAATTGTCAAGCCCAACTCATTGACATTTCTTAGAATCAACTTGGCTTCAGCCCCCGGGTCAATAATTATCCCCCGCTTGCTCGATTCAGAGCCAACGATGTAGCAATTACTGGCAATAGGGCCGACAACAAGAGTCTTCAGAATCATTTTTTACTCAGCACAAGGATGAATAGCCAAAATACGACTTGGACTGGTAGGACTAGATTAGGTTGACCTTATCTCCTCGCGCATAAACTTAATATACGAGCCTGCGAAGCACAGGGCAGTCAATGCTATCAGGCTGGTTAACTGAGGCCAGATGATAAGCAAGCTCTGACCTAAAGGTAAAGGTGTTGGTATCATTCCGCCTGCATATATGCTTATCAACATCAACGTTGAGCTAGGGTTCCCTAGTTCAGGCATCAGTAAAACCTGGACAGTTTCTCCATATAAAGTGCTTGGTGAGATGCGACTGATAGTACGGTAGATTTCGTCGTTCTTGGCTAGCAATTCTAAACTCGAGTTCTGATCAACAGGGACAACAGCACCAGCAATAGCTCCGGCAATCATAGACATGAACAGGAAAAGAAAAATCCACAGGGCCATCGAAGCCAAAACCGAAGTGGCAATACGGTTGAAAAAAACCGAGAAAAGGACAGCCAACGACATCCAGAAAGCGCCATAGATTATACTCACAAATATGAAGGCAAAAAGTCTGAGTATCTCCTCGGCAGTTGGAGGCACACCAATCATGCGCAGTCCCATGCCAGCGACAAGAAGCATTATACTTACCACTAATATTGCTAGGGTGACCAGTCCAGCTAGAAATTTCCCGTTGATTACCGAATCTCGGTAAAGGGGCTGTGATAAAATCCTACTAAGGTTACCGCTGGTTCGCTCACTGTTTATAGCATCAAAACCGAGAGCTATGCCGACTATAGGTATGAAAAGCGAGAGAAAGAACGGGAAGGAAAAGGGCAAGGTCTCACCTGAGACAATGAAAAGCCTCAAAAAGATGAATTCGGTGGTTTCAGTTATGCCGGTTCTAATGGTTTGCGCTGCCACATAGATAGTTGCTATACCGGCCAGGTAAATCAGGAGAGATAAAATGATAAATCGCTTGCTATTAAAGTGGTCAGCTAATTCTTTCCAAAAAACGGCCATTAAGCCCGACATATCTAATCTAAGCCTTACGGAAATACTTCATGTAAATGTCATCCAGACCATACTCTTCAATCTTCATCTGAACCAATAAGCTATCGCTATCAACAACCACCCTGGCAATTTGAGGTCTCAGGTCTTCGTCACAGCTAATAAGCAGCAGGTCGTCAGAGCTTTCCACATTGGTCACACCTTTGATATTCTTTATTGATTTCATCAGCTTGCTTGTAGGCTCCGATACCTGGACTTCTATTCTGAACTTGCCACCACCGATTTTCTCTCTAGCGAGCTGATCTACTGACCCTTCGGCTACGAGATGTCCTTTGGACAGTATTCCCACCCGAGTACAAATTTTCTGTACCTGGTGTAGTTGATGCGAAGACAGAACAATGGTCACCTTCTGTTTAGCCATGTTGGTGATGAGGCTAAGGACCTGTTCAATGCCCTCAGGGTCTATTCCAGCTGTGGGCTCGTCAAAGAAAGCTACTTTAGGGTCTTTAATCATGACTTCGGCGATTCCAAGGCGCTGTTTCATACCGTGGGAGAAAGTACCAACCTTATTCTCAGCCATTTGGGACAGTCCAACCATATTTAGGAGCTCGCTGATTTTCCTTGATGCAACCTCTCGGGACAAGCCATTTAGTGCCGCGGTATAATCCAAGTTCTCCCTTGCGGTCAAATCATCATAGAAACCAACCTTTTCCGGCAGATAGCCGGTAATACGCTTTACCTTGAGCGGCTCTCTGGTAGAGTCGAAACCGCATATTCGAGCTGTGCCAGACGTTGGCTCGGTGAGTCCAAGCAGCATGAGTAATGTTGTAGTCTTTCCGGCGCCGTTGGGGCCAAGGAAGCCAAAAATCTCACCCTCGCCTACACAAAGATTTAATTTATCCACAGCGATAAATTTTCCGTAGGCTTTGACTAAGTCTTTGGTTTCGATAATAGCCTGTTTGCCCACTTTGTCTTTAACGTCTACCCAAGCGCATAAACATGAATGCTAGTCCGGCAATAACCAGAACTACGATGCCGACACCTACCCAACCCCAGATTGTAGGCGTTAGCACGGTTACCCTAAGATCAAAGGCGCCAAATGCATTCTTGGCTTCCGGCTCAGCCGATATGGTAACCATGTAATCGCCTGCTATAGTCTTTTCTGCTGGCTTTATATTAACTTGAATCTCGCGTTTATCGCCTTTTGGGAGTAAATCTATCTTTTCGGGGTTAAAAGTGATACTCCAACCGGAAGGTCCGCCAATTATTTTCGAACTAAAATTGATTTTTGCAAGGTCTGCCGACCCGGTGTTTATTATAGAGATGGGGAAATAGTTATCCTTACCAGTGGTGGCTTTAGTATTCAGCAGTCCACTAGAAGGCTCCACCGCAAGGTCATATTGGGCAGTTACTATAGCTTTAAGCTCAATGCTGGCTTTAAGTTCTCCTGAGCTGGCTCCCACAGTTATGGGGTACTCTCCGGGCTGTGGCACTCGCCAGGCATATGGTCTGGCCATCACTGTAATCGTATCAGGGTATGTTTTCTGAGGGTCGAGGCGAATAGCGGCAATTTCTGTAGTCTCTCCATAGCTTGGCGTAATCGAATAAGTGAAACCGTCAGGACCCTTAGCCTGAAGGTCAAAAATACGTGGCGCTGTACCTCCCGTGTACTGCAAATCAATTTTATATGCGAAATAGGTGCCAGCGTAACTGCTCACTACAGGATATTGGCAAGTGAGCGTTATTTTCTCGGCCCCAGGTGATTTCTGGTTTGGTGATATCGAAGCCGGTTGGCTGCCTGTATCTGGCATTGCCTGAGCGGTTGATTGAATCGACAATCCACCAAATACAGCGAATAGCAAGGCAACGCAAGCTAAATAATAAGTCACTTTGAATCTGCTCATGTTATTACAACCTCCCTTAAAATAAAAGCCCGTCTAAGGACAGTCATTCGATTGCCTAAAGTCCAATCACAAATTAAATACTTTAGCGAAAATATTTTTGACTGTCAAGTTTAGCGGAAGACATAGCAGAATAATTTCATCTGCGCTGGCTTGCATCGTCTCCTGGTTCAACCCTGGTAGTTGCTGCTGGTCTAAGCAAAAGTATTACAGCTATCGAAATGATTGTCAGTCCACAATAGACCAGCCATATTAATCGGTAGCTTCCCGTGTTATCAAACGTGAATCCAGCGAGTGTAGGTCCTATGATACCACCGACTGCTGAAGTGCCCATAATTATGCCGAGAGCCTTACCAAAAGAGCTTCTACCAAAATAATCACTGAGCATAGCCCCTCTGAGCGTTACGCCGCCACCAAGCGCCACTGAGAAGAATATGACAAAAATGAATATGACCGCCCCGGTAGATGCAAACGATAAAGCTATCATTCCCATGCCTGTAAGAAAGTATGTTATAGCCATGAGATACCTCTTGTCGAACATATCGCCGAGCCAGCCAAATCCAAATCTTCCAGTCAGGCTAATCAGGGGAACAGCCGCTGCCACAAGAGCAGCATTTGCCCTTGGAATGCCAATGCTGCTTAGATATGGCATGATATGAATGACAACTGCTGTAAGTATTATCCACCGTATTGCCTCTGCAAGGCTGATGAGCCACAGGGTTCGGCCTTTAATTATATTCGAGAAGCTAGCTTCTACAGCTTCTGACTCTATTGGGTAATCCGGAGCCACTACGGGCATTACACCACCATCAGGGAGATAACCATATTGCTCTGGCTTATCGCGAATAACTAAGGCTAAAGGTATCCCAAAAATCCACATTCCAAATGCGAGGATAATCAGAGTAGTCCGCCAGTCATAAATATTAATGAGCCAAGGGATAAGCGGAACCATGACTCCACCAGCCCCAAAGCCACAGGCTGCAACACCAAGCGCTCTGCTGATATGCCTTTTGAACCAGTTAGCGACTGCTGTGTACAAGACCACGCTGGTACAGCCACCTGCCCCCAAAGAAAGAAGTAGAAATCCCGAGTATAGTGTGATAAGAGACCGGGTCTGGCTGATAAGTATGAGACCAAGGCCGACCGTGATGACGTCAAATAAAACCAGCTTTCTCGAGCCGAAGCGGTCAACCAGGAAGCCTATCATTGGGGCAAGGATTCCCATCTCCAAACCGCGAAGGGAGGCTCCGATTGAGACCTCGGTGTAACTCCAGCCAAACTCCTGCACGATGGGTTCAAAAAAGGCGGTGAAGCCGAAGAATATAATGCCAGCGACATAAAGGGCAATAAAAAAACTGGCAGCTACTATCCACCAACCGTAAAAAACCCCTTTCATTTCAAAACTTCCCAATTCGGGCTAATACAATTGCCAAAAAGACGCACAAACCTTCTGATTCTACCACTTTTGAGGACAAGCACCAAAGCCAATATGCGAGTCATTATTTTGATAGCAGGTGGCACTATAGTCTGTACACAAATTGTGGCTGCTAAAAAGAGCACCTGATGTTGGGCAGAAGTGGCTTGAACTTACTGGCTACCAAACTTCTGTCTGAGTTTCGGTTTTTCTATCTTACCGGTGGGGTTACGCGGTACTTTGTCGAATATAATACGCCTGGGTCTATTGTATTTGGCTAAATTCTGCTCACAGAATACAATTACCTCGGCTTCGGTCAAGGTTTCGCCTGGCTTGGGGGCAATTATGGCTAAAGCTATTTCGCCCAACCTCTCATCTGGAATCCCGATAACGGCCACATCATAGATTTGGGGATGTCGATGGAGAATCTCTTCTACTTCAGCAGGATAGATATTCTCACCACCAGTGATGATTGTGTCTTTCTTTCTATCAACGAGGTAAGTAAAGCCTTCATTGTCCATTCGAGCCATGTCACCTGTATATAGCCAGCCGTTTCTTATCGTTTCTGCTGTTTTTTCTGGGTTTTTGTAATATTCCTTCATAACACCACAGCCTTTGACAATCAACTCACCTACCTCACCCCGGGCTACATCTTCGCCACTATCGTTGACTATGCGAACCTCCCAGTTAAAACCGGCTTTCCCGATAGCTCCAACCTTTCTCTCGTTTTCTATGCCTAGATGGATGCATCCCGGGCCTGAGGCCTCACCTAGACCATAATTAGTGTCATATTGCATGCTGGGGAAATATTTCTTCCAGCGCTGGACCAGGCTTGGAGGCACGGGCTGAGCACCTATATGCATTAGTCGGCAGCAGCTCAGATCGTAATCTTCCTTCCGCAATTCCCCCTTGTCCATTGCTACCAGGATGTCATGAACCCATGGTACCAGCAGCCATACTATTGTCCCCCTCTCTCTTTCAACGGCTTCAAATATATTCCGGGGGTTGATTTCCGTTAGTATGGTAGCTTTCCCGCCTACCAGCAGGCTACCAAACCAGTGCATTTTGGCGCCGGTATGATATAAAGGCGGCAGGAGGACGAAGTTATCCTTGCGCGTTTGGTAATGATGAACCTCCTCAACGATAGCAGCGCAGACCATATTCTTATGAGTTAAGAGTATGGGCTTGGGGTCTCCGGTTGTGCCTGAAGTGAAATAGAGACCACACTCGTCATCGTCGACTAACTCAATTCCCGTCGGCTTAGGTGACGAGCTTCTAATTAAATCCTCCAAGCTGTCCATATTTTCTGATGGGTTGTGACCGGCAATAATATAATGTTGAATCGTGGGTAACTGTAAACGGACGGCTTCTACCCTATCTATAAACTCTTCTCCTAAAATCATGGCTTTAGCTTCGGCTATATCCGCACAATATTTAAGGTCTCTGCTGGTGAACCTGAAATTGAGTGGGATTGCCCATGCCCCGGTTCTTATAATGCCAAAATAGGTTTCAAGCCATTTAATTGAGTTCATCATCCAGTGTATTACCTTGTGATCCTTGCCAATACCTTTGTCCTTCAGTGCATTGGCAATCCTGTTGGCCCTTTCATCAAACTGTTTCCAAGTTATCTCCCTTCTTATCTTCTGGCTTGGTTTCAATTCAATAAGAGCTATATCATAAGGATACAGTCTGGCATTTTGGGCTAACATATCTGATATAGTGGTCATCTGTTGGCTCATCTTTAATATGTAGTTAAACTAGGCAGGAAAGTGGCAATCTGAGGGAAAAGCATCAATATGCCAACCATAACAAGTTCCGCCAAAAGGAAAGGCCATACCCCTTTGAAAATAGTCTCCAGAGGAACTCCTTTAGCAATTCCCTTGACTACATACACATTTATACCCACTGGCGGTGTGATAACACCCATCTCTACCACCAGAACAATTATCACACCGAACCATATCGGGTCAAAACCAAGTGCAATAACAGCCGGATAAAAGATAGGCACGGTGAGCATTATCATTGCCAGTGAGTCCATGAAACAGCCACCGAGCAGATAAATGAGGACTATCACTGCCAGCACAGCTGCCGGAGGCCAAGGCAGAGCACTCACCCAATCAGCCAGAAAAAGAGGAATCTTCGATACCGCCATAAAATGTCCGAAAACCGTAGCCCCAGCAACGATAACCATTATCATGCAGGTTATGCGCAAAGTATCCTTGACTGCACCGAGAAAGTTCTCCCAGGTGAGTTGCCGTCTAATAAGGCTTATGAGCAAGGCGCCAGCGGCACCGGCACCACCAGCTTGTGTTGGGCTAAACCAGCCGAGGAACAATCCGCTGATGACTAGGAGAAATAAAACCAACATCTCGCCAATACCTGTGACTCCATCCAGTTTCTCCCTCCAACTTGTCGTTGTACCCGCCGGGGCAAGCGAGGGATTAAGCCAGCAAATAAGGTACACAGTAGTCATGAATAGCCCGGCAAGAATGAGCCCCGGGAAAACACCAGCTATAAAAAGCTTACCTATGGATTGCTCGGTCATTATGCCGTAAACAATAAAGATGGTGCTGGGAGGAATAAGTATGCCTAGGCTGCCGGCAGCAGACACAGTCCCTGTTGCCAACGAATCATCATAATGGTACCTCTTCATTTCTGGCAGCGATACCTTTCCCATGGCAGCAGCGCAGGCATTGGTTGAGCCGCAAATGGCAGCGAAGCCAGCGCAACCTGCTATGGTAGCCATTGCCAAGCCACCGCGCAGCCTGCCTAATATCAAATAGCCAGCATCATAGAGTCTCTTACTCATGCCGGCGCCAGAAGCGATGCAACCCATAAAGACAAACATGGGGATAACTGTGAGCGAATAAGAAGAGAAGGTGTAAAAAATGTCCCTGGCAAAAATATCGAACCCAGCCCCGGGGGAAACCAGATAGCTGAAACCGACAACTCCGATAAGGGCCATGGCGAAGCCAACTGGCATACGGAGAACGAAAAATATAATTAAAAGGATAATTCCTATGATACCGATAGTAGCTGGACTCATTTTCCTATCTTTAATACTTCCTTAAGATATTGCAGCAGCAACACCAGAAAGACAACGATACAGGAAAAGGCGATACCATAAACAAAGGGGTAAGTGGGGATACCCAGAGTCATGGAAACCTCCCCGCTGGCCTGCAACGTGTGCCCAAAGTCATAGCTTTGCCAACCGAGTAGTACAAATAACAGCATTCCTAAAGAATAGATAATCCCAGCGATAATATTTCTGGCTTTTTCAGGGATGCGCATCACAAAAAACTCGACTTCAATGTGCCCATGCACAACTTGAGTTTGAGCTACAGCAAAGGCGATTACCACTACACCCAGCAAGCCGACTGTATCAACACTGCCGGGCAGGGGCGACTTGAACAGCTTGGCGCCGATTATGTCAGCCACTATCACTAGTAGCATGAGCACCAGGGCAACCCCGGCAACCCAGTTAAGCCACTTGCTCAAAGAATTTACAATGCGCTCGAATCTCTTCATTTTCCCCTGGTATCAAAGTAAACTATTTTCGGGGACACCGGAAAGTTACCATCCCCACTTTCAGATGCCCCCGAAAGCTAAATTTGCTTTGCCAAACTTTCCAGACTACTTAGGCACCAGTTCCTTTTCAGCCCATTCCACACAGGCTGCTTCAGAAGGTGACTTAGCACTCCAGTATTTCACTCGCTCGGCTATGTATTTTTCGTAATCAGCAGCCGGCAGTCCTTTGGCTGTCTTCTCTGTAATATATTGTTCAATCAACGGATTGGCAGCTTCCACCCATTTTGCCATCTCATCCGGGGGCAACTGTATCAACTCCCTGCCCTCGAACGTCAGGAGGAAATCGACTCCCGATTTGTCAGAGTAAGTCCACGCCTTAGCATGTTTCTCTATCCACTCTTTGCTTACTTCGGTGAAGACCTTCTGGATATTGGCTGGTAAGCTATCCCATTTAGCCTTATTTATGACCACAAACATGTCTGTGGTGTTGCCCACAGCGTAACAATTGGTCACATAGTTCACCACTTCAGCCTGTTTCCATCCCTTCAATACCTCGAGAGGAGCAAAGCTGCCATCTACTGTACCCTTGGACAGGAGCTCGTAAGCCTCTCCCTGCGGCTTACCTACACCTTTAGCCCCCAGTGTATCCATTATTTTGACACCCACACCTGTACCCCTTATTTGCAATCCCTGCAGGTCTTCTAATGTCCTCACCGGCTTCTTGGTAGTGAAAACCACACCAGGACCATGTGCGTGCAAATAAAGCACATGTACGTCGTTCAATTCCGCTGGTTTGAATTCTTGATAAAAATCGTTGGCAACCTTAGTAGCAACCCAGCCATTGGGGTAAGCGTGAGGCAAATCGACCAACTCGCTGGCCGGGAACCTCCCCATAGTGTAGGTAAAGCAAGACATGCCTATATCGGAAATGCCGTTGACCACACCATCATATATCCCTGCTGCTGGAGTTAATGTGCCAGTAGGGTAATAAGTAATTTCTATCCCACCGTTGGTGCGCGCCTTTATCTCGGCGCAAAACTGTTCAGCCAGTATGGAGTTCAAATTTGTGGGCGGGAAGAAATTGCTATACGTCAGCTTGATAGTCTCAGCCGGCGCTGGTTTTGCACAAGCACCTAGCACCAGTGCTCCTACCATCGTAAGAGCTAACAAGATAAACAGTATCTCTTTTTTCATTGATTTTCAACCTCCTTTTTTAGTTCTCGACCTCTTCATATAAGGCTATAAGCCAAAATTATACTCTTGAATGCAACTTAAGTGCTCGTACCTTCTTAGAAAGAAAGATGCACGAAACCTTAGAGAAATTGAGCGGCAGATGTTTAATAGTGAGGATATTCAGGACTGTGACTCCAGAGTTACTGCCTTGTACAGTAACTTACCCCGGAGTCACTGGCGGTAAATGTATTTATTAGCAGGCACCGGTCTTATTCCTGTAGCTTTGACTCTTGCGGAATAAAAACCCGCAGCAATAATGGCAAATTCTATAATATGGAGATACACGTTGTCAATACTACTCCGGTTGCTAAATGCCTTACTAGAATGCTCTCAAGTGGATGGTGGAGATAGGGGGATTCGAACCCCCGACCTCCGCGATGCGAACGCGGCGCTCTCCCAATTGAGCTATATCCCCTCAAAACAAATACTAACAAAGGCTACAAGTTTGGTCAAGCTAGGTGAGGATACGTTTCACTTCCACGGTGGCTTATCAAACGGGCTTACTCAACAAAGCTACTGACCCTCAGGGCAATGCCATGTAGAACTCTGAGGTATAATCAATTTCAGCTTGGGCGCTTTTTATTTTGCATTCAAGAAGATGACCACCATTTTTCCTGTCGGCAGTTATAAAGTGGAAGTGATAACCGGGCACGTTTATTTCGTCCACATAGGTCGGACACCAGAATCCTACTAGAGTACCAGTCACATCATGAAATTCAAACATCGTCTGTCCCTTCAAGGCTTCATCAAGGGGGGGATACGGTTTGCTTTGCGCAGCAACACTTCTTGCCTTGATATATTCGAAATCCCCCTCTATTTTGATTGCGTAAAAGATATTTCTGGTTGGCAACATGCCATCAAGATACTGCTTTAATTGCTCATGGCCTGATACATTATCCAAAGAAACAGCTTTATCTGGCTCAAAGAACGTTACAATCGCAAATGGCGTCTCCATCGAATCCTCTACAGGATAAGCTTTGCCATCTGCTTTAATTTGATAGAATTCGCTCCCCAGGGCAATCATCTCTCCATCAAGGTCGTCAAAAGTGCCTATCCCAAAATCACCATGTTTCTTCAGTTCCTTGTATATTAAGTCTCCATCGTAGTCACCTTCTGAAAGTGCGCTGAACATTGAAGTTTGGAACAGGACGTCTCTATCTCTTGTTGAGCTTAAGCAGCCTGACGCACATGTGGTTAAAATTAATAGAGCCAGCACCAGTAGCAAATAGACTTTCTTTATAATTCCCTCCATTGTTCTGCTCTTCGACTATATGTAAATACCGTTTGCTGATTTTCACTGAAAATTTTAGCTGGCATTGGCTAAACTTACAAAATGTTAGTAGGAGAGGTGGATGAAATCAAACCATTATGCTGGTGAGGGAAATCCTCGGCATTGTACAGAATGAATCCGGGAGAAGGCTACAGGGTCTTCAGCTTGACTTAATGAATATTCACTTTTACGAAGCGGGTTCTAGAATCACCCTGGCATCAACCGCCACTGCCCTGTTCTTATAAGCGAAAATAGGGTTAAGATCGAGTTCCTTTATTTCCGGGTTCTTATCAACGAAGTCAGAAACCTTCAACATTAAGTCTTCCAGGAATGGGACGTCAGCCGGCTCCTGCCCCCTATAACCTTCAAGCAGAGGATAACCTTTTATCTCCTTTATCATCTCATGGGCATCCCTCTTGACCAGCGGAACTATCCTGAAGGAAACATCTTTCAGTACCTCAACCAGTATCCCTCCCAGACCAAACATCAATACCGGCCCGAATTGCGCATCTTTGGTCATGCCGATAATAACTTCCACTCCGGGACGAGCCATTTTCTGCACCGATACACCCTCTATTTTCGCTTTTGGGTAGTGTTTCTTAATCGCAGAGACAATTTCACTATAAGCTTTGCCTACCTGGGCTGTGTTGGCTAGGCCTAGTTTAACACCACCAGAATCGCTCTTATGAATGACATCGGGCGAGACTATTTTTAGCACCACCGGAAACCCCATCTTCTTACTCAGGGAAACCGCTTCTGTCTTTGTCCGAGCCAGTTTCGATTCGACGACAGGTATTCCAGCCTCTTTCAGAAGCTCTTTGGACTCAATCTCAGTTAAATGTGCCCTGTTCTCTTTCCTGGCTTGCTTGAATATCTCGTTTTTGGTCATTTAAGTTCTCCTTAGAGTTATCACACATAAAAGCGACCTCAATTTTAGCCTATTTCATCGCTGCATGCAAAAGCACAAGGTTTTGTTTCTTGAAATTTCGGCAGACTCTAGATATATGCCATCGATTTATTATACACTAACCCTAAGAGGTGAGGATTCTCCAAATCTGTGGAGTGTTATCATATAATGAAAATGAACAGGAAGGAGCAAGTTTGTCAAAATCGCCAGAAACCCGCCCCTCTTCAAAGTTAAAGGTCTTAGGTATTGCCGGCAGTCCTCGTCGCGACGGCAACACCGACCAGTTGCTTCAACAGGTAATGGCTGGCGCTTCCAGTCAGGGAGCCGAAACGAAAACGGTCATCCTTAGTGAGTTGAATATCGCGCCCTGCCGCCACTGCGATGGCTGTATTAAAACCGGTAAATGCGTGATAGACGACGACATGCATTGGATACATGCCGACTTGAGAGAAGTTGACCGTGTAGTTCTAGCCTCGCCCATCTTTTTCATGGGAGTTACTGCCCAAACCAAAGCCATGATTGACCGTTGTCAGGCACTGTGGGTAATAAAATACGTACTTAAACTTCCAGTAGCGTTTAACCCCGGCAAAAAACGCAAAGGAAACTTTGTCTCAGTGGGTGGAACGAGGCTCCAAAATCTGTTTCAGCCAGCCATGGCTACGGTCAAAAGTTGGTTTACAACTCTGGATGTCAGATACACTGGCGAACTGGTCTTCTCTGGAATTGATGAAAGGGAATCCATCCATCTGCATCCAACAGCGCTTAAAGATGCCTTTGCTCTTGGTCAAAAACTAGCCGCTAGTAATCTGACAGAGTAAACTGCGCATCAAGTAAAGACCTATTGCCAGTACTTTATCATTTCCAGTAACTCGTGTTAAAATGTCTCGGCCTGGAATTGCAAAATAGCATAGGAGACCACTCATGACTAGTAAAAAGAAGCAGGAATGGCAAGAAACCACATTAGCTCCAACCCTCAAGCGCTTTCCCGAGCGACAAGAGAAATTTGAGACCAGCTCGGGGATTGATATCTCGCCAGTTTATGCTCCAGAAGATATACCAAATTTCGACTACCTTGCTGCTTTAGGCTATCCTGGAGAGTACCCGTTCACCCGCGGTATACAACCCAACATGTATCGCGGTAGACTATGGACAATGCGTCAGTATGCCGGCTTTGGCACTGCTGAGGAATCTAACAAGCGTTACCGCTACTTGCTGGAACAAGGGCAGACTGGCTTGAGCATTGCCTTTCAGTTGCCTACCCAAATCGGCTATGATTCAGACCATCCCCTGGCTAGGGGTGAAGTTGGTAAGGTTGGAGTGGCTATAGATACTTTGGAGGACATGGAAATTCTTTTTAAGGATATTCCGTTAGACAAGGTCAGTACATCCATGACCATAAATTCTACCGCCCCTATCCTTCTGGCTATGTACATTGCCCTAGTTAAAAAGCAAGGAGTTGACCCGGCTAAGCTGGACGGCACCATTCAGAATGATATCCTAAAGGAATATATTGCCCGGGGCACGCACATTTTTCCGCCTCGTCCATCAATGCGCCTGACAACTGATATCTTTGCTTATTGCAGCCAGCATGTCCCACGGTGGAACACCATCAGTATCAGCGGTTACCATATACGCGAAGCTGGTTCCACAGCAGCTCAGGAAATCGCCTTTACCCTGGCTAACGGTATTGCCTACGTTCAGGCAGCCATTGATGCCGGGCTGGATGTGGATGAATTTGGTGGCCGGCTCTCTTTCTTTTTCAACGCACATAACAATCTTTTTGAAGAGGTGGCTAAGTTTAGGGCTGCGCGTCATCTCTGGGCTAAGATTATGAGCCAGGGGTTTAAAGCTAAGGACCCTCGCTCGATGATGCTGCGCTTCCATGCGCAAACCGCCGGCTGTACCCTGACCGCACAACAACCATACAACAATATCGTCAGAGTAGCTGTCCAAGCCCTGGCCGCAACTCTAGGTGGAACACAATCGCTTCATACAAATTCCTTCGATGAAGCGTATGCTACACCATCTCAAGAGGCAGTAACCATTGCCCTGCGCACTCAGCAACTCCTAGCTTATGAGACAGGCATTGGTGATGTCGTTGACCCACTTGGTGGGTCGTATTTCATAGAATACATCACCGAGGCTTTAGAAAGACAAGCTACCGAATACATTGATAAAATCGACAAGCTGGGTGGTGCTGTAGCTGCCATAGAGCAAGGTTTCCAACAAAAAGAAATCCAAGAAAGCTCTTATCGTCAGCAGAAGAACATCGAGGAAAACAAAGCAACCGTGATAGGTGTCAACAAATTTGTCTCATCGTCCCCCAAAATAGCAGAACTACTGCGAGTAAACCCTGAGCTGGAAATAAAACAAAAAGAAAGATTATCCCAAGTAAAGAAAAATAGAGACAAGGACAAGGTTACCAAGGCGCTTAAAAACCTGGAAGAGGTAGCCCGCAGCCAAGATAACACCATGCCAGCATTTATCGATTGTGTTGAGGCTTATGCCAGTATCGGTGAGATATGTGATGTGCTGCGCAAAGTTTTTGGTACCCAGAAAGAATACCTTGCTTTCTGAAGATGGATAAGCGTATAAATGCATAAAATTAAACACAGGAGGAGCGCCAGATGGATTTTCAGTTAACCGAGGAGCAAAAGATGTTCCAAGCTATGGTACGCGACTTTGCTACCAACGAGGTCAAGCCATTAGCAGCAAAAATCGATGAAGAGGGGAACTGCCCGGACGAAATTATAAAGAAGGCGGCCAGTTTGGGCCTGTTCGGCATTACTATTGATGAGGAGTATGGAGGCAGCGGTGGCGATTATCTATCTATGGCTATTGCTGCAGAAGAATTATGTCGGGCTTCGGCTTCCGTGGGCACAGTCTTTCTAGCCAGCTTATCATTGGCCTGCTACCCTATTTACAAATTTGGAAATGAAGAACAAAAGCATAAATATGTTACACCCGTAGCCAAAGGAGAAAAATTAGCCTGTTTCGCATTGACCGAATCTGGGGCGGGAAGCGATGCCGGAGCTTTAGAAACAACTGCCATATTGCAGGACGACAAATACATTATTAATGGCACTAAGATATTCATAACCAATGGTGCTGAAGCTGGAATAGCTACGGTTTTTGCCACCATTGACAAATCGCTGGGACATCGGGGCATAACTGCCTTCATCGTTGAAAAAGGTACCCCGGGCTTCTCTGTAGGCAAGGAGGAGAACAAGCTTGGTATACGCGGCTCATCGACAACAGAGTTGGTATTCGAAAACTGTCAGATACCGGCAGCCAACCTGTTGGGTGAACAAAGTCGTGGGTTAAGGGTAGCCTTAGAGGCCATAGATTCCAGCCGTGTCACTGTAGCTGCCCAAGCGCTAGGTATCGCTCAGGCGGCATTTGATGATTCTCTTGCCTATGCCAAAGAACGCCAGCAATTCGGACAAGCGATAGCCAACTTCCAGGCAATTCAGTGGATGCTCGCTGATATGGCAACCCATATTGATGCTGCTCGGCTGTTGACCTACAGGGCTGCCTGGCTCAAAGACCATAATATGCCATTTATGAAAGAGGCAGCTATGGCAAAAGTCTATGCTGCTGAAACCTCCAAAATGGTTACTAATAATGCCGTTCAAATTCATGGTGGTTATGGCTACTGCAAAGACTATCCAGTAGAACGCTATCTGCGCGATGCTAAAATAACCGAAATCTATGAGGGGACCTCAGAAATGCAGAGAATGACCATAGCCCGAGCTCTTACTAGAGGGGATTAAAGGAGAAAAATGATTAAAAAAGTTCACCATGTTGCTATTGTAGTCAAAAATCTGGATGAGGCACTTCAACTTTACGATAACCTCTTTGGGGCTAAACCCAGCAAGATAGAAACTTTGCCACAGCAAGGAGTAAAAGCAGCCCTCTTGCCTATGGCTGAAGGTGGGGAAATCGAGTTTCTCGAGCCGATTGACCCGCAAAGCGGTGTAGGCAAATTTCTCGAAAGCCGGGGCGAGGGAATTCATCATATATGCTTCGAAGTTGAGAACGTTGACCAGGAGCTTTGTACCTTAGCTGATAAAGGTGTTCAACTGATTGACAAGGAAGGCCGCCCCGGTCTAGCCGGTAAAGTCGGCTTCCTACATCCTAAATCAACCAAAGGGGTACTCATTGAACTGGCGCAGAAAGTATAAGGAGAAGGGCTGATGGCAGAAGAAGCAAAAATTCGAGTATTAGTTGCAAAACCAGGCCTTGATGGTCATGACCGTGGAGCTAAGGTTGTTGCCAGAGCACTCCGAGATGCCGGAATGGAAGTAGTCTATACTGGAATCAGGCAAACACCAGAAATGATAGTTGAGGCAGCAGTACAAGAGGATGTTGATGTTGTCGGTTTAAGTATTCTTTCCGGTGCGCACTTGGAACTTTTCCCACCAATTGTGGAAGGGCTTAAGAAGAAGGGAAGGACTGATGTTTTACTTGTTGCCGGTGGCATTATACCAGACGAGGATATCCCCGCATTGCAGAAGATAGGCATAAAAGCCATTTTTGGCCCAGGTACCCCCACACCAAAGATTATCGAGTTTATCAGGAGCGAACTGACCGGCAAAAATAATTAAGCAAGTTTATCACCTTCTGGCAATTCCAACGATATCTTTCAGATTCTGTATCCCCTTCTTTTTCATAAATTGCTCAATGCCATCCAGTACATCCAGAACGGCTTGAGGGCTGGTCAAGTTAACCGTGCCAACCTGTACAGCACTAGCCCCGGCCATTAGAAATTCTAAAGCGTCAGCAGCGCAACTAATGCCACCGCAGCCAATTATAGGTATACCAACGATCCCAGCAACCTTATACACCATGTAGAGAGCGATCGGCTTGATAGCTGGACCGGAAAGCCCACCTACGGTATTACCCAAAGAAGGCTGGCATTTATTTATATCTATAGCCATTCCTCGCACTGTATTAATCAAGGTTATAGCATCAGCTCCAGCTTCATATACTGCCGAGGCAATTTCTCCAATATCAGTGACGTTAGGACTTAACTTAACGATAATGGGTAAGCTGCTGACTGATTTAACCATTTTGGTCACTTCTGCTGCAGACCTCGGGTTAGTGCCAAATTCCATCCCACCAGATGCTACATTAGGGCAACTTATGTTGACTTCGATACCGCTTACGCCGGGAATGCCCTCTAGCCTAGCAGCGACTTCTTGATACGCATCTATAGTTTCGCCAGCGATATTAACAATAACTGGCACTCGCCATTTAGCCCAAACAGGAGCTTTTTCTTTTATCACAGCCTCGACCCCAATATTCTCCAAACCTACAGAATTAATAACCCCGGAAGCTGTCTCCACCAGCCGTGGTTGCGGATTACCTTCTCTAGCCCTTAAAGTTGTGCCTTTACAAACGATAGCTCCCAGCCTTTTTATGTCAATTAGTTTGCTATATTCAACACCATAGCCAAAGGTGCCAGAGGCTGTCATCACAGGATTAGCCAGAAGTAGGCCCTTTGGATGCCCTGGTGTTAACTGGACACTTAGGTTACCCATTTCAAGCCTTAATTGACGGACGCAATTTGCGCACAGACTCCACTTTGCTAGCCATAGTTGTTGGTTTGTCCCGGCGGTCATCTATTTTCAGGTGGGTAACTACTCGCGATGCACCCCTAGTAAAAGGAACCTCGTGCATCTTGCGAACCGCTTCAAGTAGTTTATCAAGGGGACCTTCAATGACAGTCCCCATTGGAGTAAGACGATAAGTTAAGTCTTTCCTCCCTTTAAGTACCTCGAGACATGAAACAACATGGTGGCTCAACCCTGTATCGCCTGTACCTATTGGAATAATTGACACTTCTGCAACAACGCGTCCTTTCATCACCACCTCCTACATATAGTATAGCCAAGGTTATGAAGAAAATATAGTATCGCGATTATTTACCAAGGGTGAGGCTACATGTGTGTGGTGATAGGTAATTCTAGGGTCAAGGCTACATGTTGTGTTGCTAGACACCCACATAAGGTTACAACTACATTGGAAAGGGTACATTGTTAAACGCTCTGACAGCATCGGCTTTTATCATATATAAAGAAATATGCTAAAATCTTAACCAATAGTCTAAAGAGGGCAAAATCGAGATATTCAAGGAGCTCATGAGTTATATTATCCGACGTATGCAAGACGGAGACATTCCACAGGCGCTTGAGATAGACCGCGAGGCTTTCCCAGCTCAGTGGCCTCACCCATCGTATGATTCCTTCAAACAGGAACTCCGCAACCGGTTAGCCCTTTATGTAGTGGTTGTTAAACCAAGCGAAATTGAAGCGACTAAACAAGACACTGACGACAAAGGTTTTTGGCAGAAACTGCAGCACCTTTTCGACCATGCCCGCTTCTTTGGGGAAGAAGTCTCCCCACATCAGAAGGAATACATCGTTGGCATTGCTGGTTTCTGGATAATGGTAGATGAGGCACATATTACTACTCTTGCCATACGAAACGCTTACCGCCGACAGGGTATAGGAGAACGACTACTAATTCAAATCATCGAAATGGCGGCACAACTTAAGGCTAACGTGGTTACACTAGAAGTACGTGTCTCAAACAAACAAGCCCAAGCACTATACGAGAAATATAGATTCCAAAAGGTTGGCGTACGCCGGGCTTACTATACAGACAACGGAGAAGATGCAGTGCTCATGACCACCGATTCTCTGACTTCCAGCGTTTTTCAATCACACTTTAAGCAACTTAGACAAGCTAATAAAAACAGATGGCGAGAACTCTATGTAAATGAATTATCAAAGGTCGCTTAACAAACTCTATTATGTTAAACACCATCTTGGCATGTGGGTGGTATTATGAGTGAGATGAAAAGCGCCCGGGAAAAAGCCATGGAAAAAGTAGAAAAGCTGGGCAAACCCACTGAAGACGAGGTCAAACGATTTGAGTGTGTCCCAGTCGGAAATAAACTGGCTTCCAGATATCTTCAAGAAGCTGATTTTAATCTAGATGCCGAACTGATGAAATACAAAGGCACCGGATTAAGGAAATACATAGCTCAGGGTGCCCAGGAGATATTCCTGCATAATATAATCCTCCCCCAAAGTGAGCGAGACAAAGAAATCACAAAAAGAGCTATGACTGGCTTAAGGGTAGCAAAAGAAAACAAAAACCAACTCGAAACTATCCTGGACCGGATAACTAATCTACTCAATTATTATGAGCAAGCCTGCCAGCAGACCTACTCGCAGTTCAAAAAGGGTTTCGAAGCAAGACTACAAGAAAGTAATCAAGTTTTACAAAAGCAACCCGGAAATGCTGTCCCTATCGAGGTACAGCTTCAGGCTCAATTCCAGGCAGAATGGCACAAGCTCAGCAGCCAACTCAATGCTCAATACGAAAAAGTACTCGAGGAACATAAACAACAGATACAAAAAATAGGTTGAGGCTCACTCAAAACCAGGCGAATAATTGGGTAAACTACACTTCAGTCTACTATTATCTGTTACTGTAGCCATAATAATTAGCTGCAGTTATCAGGCAAAGCCAGCAATGCCTACATCTCAGCCTGGAGAAATGCCAACAGAAACACAAGCCGGACCTGTAGCCGAGCCAGAAACAGAACATGCCATCCCCACAGAATACCAGCCCCTCTACGAAGACATATCGCAGAAACTAGAGACATTTGACAGTTATTTAAACTCTCACTGGAATGGGGTGAAACAAAAAGTAACCTTCGGTGCTGAACTGCTTCCCGCCAATGGACATATGGGCGAAAGACTGTTTACCGAAGAGAATTATAAGGGCACCTTGATTTATTTGGACGGCTTGCAATCCATAGGCATCCAGGGTGTAAAAATAGCCATCAGCTATCCGTTGTTGTCACCTGACTTCCCTAACTCCGACAGATATTTAGAATATTACAAAAACCTTGTCTTAGAACTGAAAAAAAGGGACATGAAGATATTGATTGCCATCGGCAACCTGCTTCCAGATCCATCTTTCACCGATTTACAAGTGTCTTTTTCAAATCTAACTTTTCCCAAATACCGCCAATCCAAACGCCAAATAACGGAAAGGATAATCAAGGAGATTCACCCCGACTATTTAACCATAGCCAACGAGCCTTCCACCGAGGCCATGTCCACGGGGCTTAACGTAACAGTACCTGAATTTACAGAGACGGTGCGCTACGTCTTGAATGGACTCGATCGCTCTGGCGTGCTCATTGGAGCTGGTACCGGCACTTGGAACCATCTGGATTATGTCAAGTCGCTGGCCAGAGATACCGGCATTGACTACATTGACATCCACATATATCCGGCTAACTTCCTTGAGCAAGCCGGCACCATTGCTGACATTGCACGTGCCCATAACAAAAGACTCATTATCGGTGAAGCCTGGACTTACAAGGTATACGATAACGAACTGGGAGACTTAGGCAACATTGCTACCCAGGCAATGATGTTCAGCAGAGATGTGTACAGCTTCTGGGAACCTCTGGATTCCAAATTCCTGGAAATCCTGGTCAAGCTGGCTAACTACAAGGGGTATGGGTTCATTTCTCCGTTCTGGTCCAAGTACTTTTTTGGCTATCTGGATTATAAAGCAGTCCATAATAGCCTCACCTACCGACAGCTAACTCAGCTATCCAATCAAAAAGCTGTTCAGAATATCCTTAACCATAAGCTTACCGGCGCCGGCTTGACTTACCAGAATCTTATAAACGCAGCCTCAAGATAAACTTCCCAGCCAGCATCCCGTTATAACAACCAAGGAGACAGAAAATGAACAAGCAGGAATTTGAGGAACTGGTAAAACTTCTAAAAGAAGGTAACAAATATCTGGAGAATATAAGCTCACGTTTGGACAAGATAGATAGTACACTTGAGAAAATAAAAGGAGAGACAAAGAAAAAGCGCGGGTCTATGTTCGACCTTTAGTTGCAAGACCCGTGGGCGGCTTGTCTAGGTCGAGTTCAGTCTTAACATATCATCATCCAATGATTTAGAATAGTCCAGGTCTTGCCAAAAGAAAACTGAAAGGAGAAAGACATGCGATTCAAGTGCGTTACCTGCGGAATCGAATTCGATAACATAGAGCAGTTAGCCAGTCATAAGAAGCAGCACCAGGCTGCTCCAGCGGGCTCCCAAGGTGTGATTTGTTTGGGTTGTGGCAAAGGCATACCGCTGGAGCCATCTCAGATGAATTACAGTGGCCCACTCACCTGCCATAATTGCCACCGGACGATGACCGTGGTCATTGAGGGTGGGGAAGTCTGTGTAGCTCGCCTTGGCTAAAAGAGATTTGGTGCCCCCAAGGGAATTCGAATCCCTGTTTTCAGCTTGAAAGGCTGACGTCCTAGTCCCCTAGACGATGGGGGCAGAGGAGTTAGGGGTAAATCGGTAAGGCTTCAAGCTCGGCAGTTTCAGGAAAGCCAGACATTATATTCATATTCTGTATAGCCTGTCCAGCCGCCCCTTTTACCAGGTTGTCTAAACAGCTTATGACTATAATCCTGCCAGTCCTAGCATCAACAGTAGGATAAACGAGGCAAAGATTGCTTCCCCAGGTTTGTTTCGTCTCAGGTGGCTTATCAACCACCTTGACAAAAGGTTCCCCTTTATAATAATCGCGATATAGTTCTAATACCTTCTCCTTCTTAACCAATTGGCTCTCTTTCAGCTTGGCATAGCACGAGCTTAATATGCCCCGAGACATCGGCACCAGATGAGGCAAAAATGTCACCGAAACAGGGGAACCTAGATTCAGAGTTTCAAGCCCCTGGACAATTTCTGGCAAATGACGATGCCCATGCACGGAATAGGCACGGACAGTATCAACAGCCTCGGTATAATGGGTTGATAAACTTAAAGTCCTGCCGGCACCGGAGACACCTGATTTGCTATCAATGATGATATCTGGCTCGATCAGGCCTTCCTTAACTGCCGGTGCTAGAGCCAGCAGTGCTCCTGTTGGATAGCAACCGGGATTGGCAACCAAATTGGCTGTAGCGATCTCGGAACGATGTAATTCAGGCAAGCCATAAACAGTTTTCTGCAATAATTCCGGTGCTGGATGAGCAAAGTCGTACCACAGTGGATACTGACTAGCATCTTTGAGCCTGAAATCAGCGCTGATGTCGACAACTTTAATGCCACGTTCAACTAAGGGTATTATGACTTCAGCGCTTGCCTTATGTGGCATTGCAGAAAAGACGAGGTCAACTTCATCAAGCTCTGCAGTGATCGTTATGTCAATTTCAGCTAGGTGTGGGAAAACCTCGGCTAGCTTCTGTCCGGCAGTGCTCCTGCCTGTAATTGAGCCAAGCTTAACTCTCGGGTGCTTATAGAGCAACCTAGCCAACTCTGCACCGGCATAACCGGTAACATTTATGATTCCGACTCTTATCTTTGACATATTCAAATCCAAGCGAGACTCTAGTTTACACCTTTCAGGTGGCAGGTGTCATTTAGAAATAAGGCCGAAGGTACACCTTCTCTCACTTCAAAGAGGTTAACGGCGCAGACATCCTGAGTTATCTCCCAGAAATGCGAATTATCTAAACCTAGTAAACTGAGAATAAGAATCTGGCAGACCACTTTGTGTGTCACCAAAACAACCGTTTCTTTAGGATGCTGTGCTATCAAGCCATCCACCGCAAAAGCAGCTCTCTCTCTGACCTCGGCAAGGTACTCGCCTCCGGGAAATTTCACTTTGTGTGGGCTGTTTAGCCACATTGAATAAAGATTACCATGCTTGGCAGCCGCTTCCTCAGGAGACAAACCCTGCCACTCTCCATAATCTATGTCGATAATACCAGGGAGTGACTTCACCTCCAAATTAAAAGGCCTGGCTAGTACTTTGGCTGTGGTCAAGGCCCTGCGAAGTGGGCTAGAACAAACTGCTGAAACTTGCCAGTCTGCAATCCGTGCAGCTGCAGCTTCAGCTTGTCTAATACCTATCTCATCAAGCTCGATATCAGCTCTACCTCTAAATCTTTCTACCCGGTTCCACTCCGTCCGCCCATGCCTGACCACAATAAGTCGAGTCAATTCTGCTAACTCCAGACAGGGACATTATCTCTCTATAACCATCGCCATGCCCTGCCCTCCACCAATGCACATGGTTACCAGACCAAGATGCAAGTTTTGCCTCTTCATCTCATGGAGTATTGTGACCACCAGTCTGGCTCCGGTACAGCCAATAGGATGTCCCAGGGAAATGCCACTTCCGCGGACATTGGTATTATCTGTACTTAATACTAGTTCTCTAATGCAAGCAATAGCCTGGGAGGCGAAGGCTTCATTCAGCTCAATAATATCCAAATCCTTAACACCAACTCCAGCCTTCTCCAGCGCCTTTTTCACCGCTGGTATCGGCCCCAATCCCATATAAGCCGGGTCGACACCTCCAGAGGCATAAGACTTGACCATCCCCATCGGCTTCAGCTTCAACTCATCAGCTCTTTCCCGGCTCATCAGCACTACCGCCGCAGCAGCATCATTAATACCAGAAGCGTTGCCCGCAGTTACTGTGCCATCTTTCTTAAATACTGGCGGCAACTTCGCCATCTTTTCCAGACTTGTGTCCATCGGTCGCTCGTCAGTATCAAAGACAAAAGCTTCGCCCTTTTTTTGTGGAATAACCACCGGCACTATCTCTTGCTTGAATAAACCTTGAGTTATAGCTTCTCTGGCTCGCTGATGGCTCAAAAGCCCTAGTTCATCCTGTTCCTGCCGGGAAATGCTATACTTCTGGGCAATATTTTCTGCAGTCAACCCCATATGGTAGCCATAGAATATCTCCCACAATCCATCGTAAACCATGAGGTCTATAGCCTCGCCTTTGGCATTTACATCCATGCGATAACCCCAACGAGCCCGAGGTAGAACATAAGGGGCATAACTCATGTTTTCCATACCGCCAGCGACAACTGCTTCAGCTTGGCCGAGCATTATTGCCTGCGCACCTAATGTAATTGCTTTAAGCCCTGAAGCACATATCTTATTTACAGTAAAGGCATTCGTCTCCTTAGGCAAACCAGCATAGATAGCAGCCTGTCTGGCAGTATTTTGTCCCTGCCCTCCCTGCAACACATTGCCCATAATTACTTCATCGACTTGAACCTCTTTAAGTGTATCATCCCAGTCATAGTGAGCTTTCTCCAGCTCAGTCAGCCCAGCATCCTTCGCTGCTTTTGGTGCATAGTCGAGCAACTCTTTGCCAGCTCTAGGTCTTAGACCAGCCCGTTTCAATGTTTCTTTGATCACCAGCGCCCCAAGGTTTACCACAGGAACATCCCTCAAAGAGCCACCGAAGGCCCCGATAGCTGTCCTGACGCCGCTGACAATAACTACCTCTGACATAACTCTATACTCCAAATCTAGTTTAAGAAGCTTCGTTGCCCGATAACTTACGGAAAAGCTCCGGGGCCAGGCCTTTAAGAAGCTCGCGGCTGGAGCCGTCCGGATTTCCAAACAAAGGAGTAACTGAAACCCTATTATGCTCCAATGCCCAGATATCAGTTCCTGAAGTCGGATACCACTCAGACTTGCCACGCATAATCCAGTGGTATTGCCTCTTACCATCATGTCCCGGTTCAATCCTATCAGCATACCTACGCTTGCCTAACCTGGTAATCTCAATTCCTTCGAGTTTCTCCCGCGGCAAATTAGGTAGGTTGACATTCAGCAGTATTCTTCGAGGCATATCTCTATCAACAATTTCTCCGACTAATAGTTTGGCTAGTCTGGCAGCCACATCAAAATGAAGACTTCCAAAAGCAGCTATAGAAAAGGCAAGGGCAGGAACGCCGTAAAAAAGGCCTTGCAAAGCAGCCCCCACTGTTCCTGAGATATAAACATCATCGCCTAGATTCGGCCCCTCATTGATGCCAGCTACTACCAAATCCACCCCGTCTTTCAGGATATGCCTGATGGCTAGAATTACACTATCTGCAGGACTGCCCTCTACTGAGTATGCATTTACTCCCTCAAGCGGTGTCCTTATCTCAATCATTCTCAGAGGATGGCGTAGCGTCACCGAGGTGCCGGCACCACTCTGGTCCCTATCTGGAGCCACTACCGTTACCGTGGCTATATCTCGCAATTCCTTTACCAATGCCCATAGCCCATCGGCATATACGCCATCATCATTGCTAATCAGTATCTTCACAGCAGTTTCCCAAAAGCTATTTGAGTTTATCACATCAAACAGCAGAGGACAAACTTGCGTGGTTCCTGTCTTGTTTGGTATGATTTTTTCAACAAGGCTGAGCTACAGGCGTATCAGATTCATTGAGGATATCGACGCGCTCGAGCTCTTTATTATTGAGGGCAATCATACGAATCAGAGCAGAGTTATATTTCAAAGCTATACAATGGATTGACAGGTGGGGATGTTATGATAAAGCTGGAAGAAAAAATCAGCATTAGGTCCGCCAAAATAGGTATAGTTGGGCTTGGTTATGTTGGCCTACCGCTGGCGGTAGCTTTCTCAACAGCTGGTTTTAAGGTATTGGGTATAGATATTCAACAAAAAAGGGTAGATGCGGTTAATCGTGGACAGTCTTATATCGCCGATGTTCCTGCAGAATACCTTGGAAGTGTAATAGCCAGCAATTGTCTGCAAGCAACCACGGACCAGAGCAGCCTGCGGAATGTAGATGCTATCTGTATTTGTGTGCCTACCCCCTTAACCAAGACTAAGGACCCTGATCTCTCTCATGTAATCCATGAGTCTAAAAAGGTGGCTAAATATCTCCAGCCTGAGCAACTCGTTGTTTTGGAAAGCACCACCTATCCCGGTACTACCAGACAGGTGGTATTACCTATCTTAGAATCCGCAAAGCTTAAGTGTGGCGTTGATTTTTATCTGGCTTATTCGCCGGAAAGGGTAGACCCTGGCAATAAGAAATACAGTATTAAGAACACCCCGAAAATTGTTGGCGGCATAAACCCAGAATCCACTCATGTGGCTAGGGTTCTTTATTCTAAGATAGCTGACACTGTGATTCCCGTATCATCTCCAGAAGTAGCTGAGATGACAAAGATTTTTGAGAATGTCTTTCGCAGTGTGAACATAGCACTTGTCAATGAGCTGGCACAGCTCTGCCATAACATGAATGTGAATGTCTGGGAAGTTATCGATGCTGCATCAACAAAACCTTTTGGCTATATGCCATTCTATCCTGGCCCCGGTGTGGGTGGTCATTGTATTCCCTTAGACCCGTATTACTTGTCCAACAAGGCCAGGGAATTTGATTTTCATACCAGATTTATCGAGTTGGCAGCTGAGATTAATGAGCATATGCCGCATTATGTTGTTTTCCGCATTATGGAAGCGTTAAATGCAGTAGGCAAAAGCTTGAACAGAGCCAAGGTTTTTATCTTGGGAGTGACCTATAAGAAAGATGTCGAAGATACAAGAGAGTCGCCTTGCTTGAAGTTAATCCAGCTCCTCCGTGAAAAGGGGGCTAATGTAAGTTATCACGATCCCTACGTGCCAAAGCTACAGTTTCCTCAAAACAGCCTCGCCTCGACTGAGCTGAATAAGAAAAGCTTGTCCTCGGCTGATT
>VGOP01000010.1 GCA_016875875.1 Chloroflexota bacterium
CCATAAGAATCATCTCATCCCTATGCTGAGGACGAGTGACCACCAGCTGATACCGTCGAACCTCAGGAAATTTAGAAATCGCTTCATCCGTCTGCTTGGGATGGACAAACATCCCCCTCACCCTGACAGCCGCACCAGACCTCCCCATAATCTTCGGTAACCTGGGGGTTGTTCTCCCACAAGCACAGGGCTCATCATCAAACATAGATAAGTCACCAGTGCCAAACCGAATCAAGGGATAAACTTCGTCAAACGGCGTGACTACCACCTCACCCTCCTCACCAGGACCAAGCTGCTCCCCCGTCACTGGATCCACTATCTCAACTATGGCATCAGCAGTAATGTGCATACCGCACTGCTTATCACAACCTGTAGCTACAGTACCAATATCAGCCGTAGCATAAGAATCTCCACCCATACACATGATGCCGTATTTCTCCTGAAACATCTTCCGTAGTGGATCACCACCCATTTCCCCACCCACCATAGCAAACTTTAAGTTGAAGTCCTTCTTGAAATCATAGCCCATCTCCTCAGCCTTATCTATAATAATCTTCAGAAAACTGGGAGTGCCAACGAAACCATGTACTTTAAGGTCATGCATAATCTGCACTTGCAGCTCAGTGTTTCCTGTACCTGAGGGAACAACGGTAAACCCCAGACTCCTAAGTAACTGGTCAACCCCCAAGCCAGCAGGCGTTATGTGATACGACCACGTATTCATTACTATCTGCCCCTTGCCAATGTCTGACCCCAACCCACCTGGGCCAAAACCTCTCTTGCGTTGCGGGTCGTAGATAGGGCCTGGCGATTGATATATCCTCTCCAGACTGTCAATGGGCACAGCAAGATAGCCACCAAAGGGAGGATTCTCCTTCTGAAGGGCGATCAGGTCATCCTTTCTTAACATCGGAATCTTTTCCAAATCCTTAACACTACGAATGTCCTTAGGCTTCACTCCAGCTTTGTCGAAACGCTCTTTCACAGCCGGTGCCCGCTCATAGGCATAAGCGATTATTTCCCTCATCCTCTCCTCCAAATACCCCTGTCTCTCTTTCGGAGGCATCCTCTCCAACTCATGGGGTAAAGGCCTAGATTCTTTCTTTTCCATGTCTTCCTTTCATTACAAAATAATTTGAACGCTCAGATACTGAACTGAGCTAGCAAGTTAGTACCTGAGCGATTAGCGCTATGCAACCGCTAAAGCTGCTGAATTAACGCAGCCTGTATTATAGCTAATATGCTCTCTTATCAACAATCCGTTTGGCATCATCAGGAATGGCACCCTTGGCAACAAACTCCATGTGGTCAAACCTTACCTTACATACATCCCTGAAACTCTTATCCAGAGCACCCTTCAACTTCTCCTTATCAATAGCTGAGCTCACCACCAAGCTCATCTCTGCCTTTGTCGCACCGACACGCTTCGTATATGCATCGGCAAGCTCAACCATAAGAATCATCTCATCCCTATGCTGAGGACGAGTGACCACCAGCTGATACCGTCGAACCTCAGGAAATTTAGAAATCGCTTCATCCGTCTGCTTGGGATGGACAAACATCCCCCTCACCCTGACAGCCGCACCAGACCTCCCCATAATCTTCGGTAACCTGGGGGTTGTTCTCCCACAAGCACAGGGCTCATCATCAAACATAGATAAGTCACCAGTGCCAAACCGAATCAAGGGATAAACTTCGTCAAACGGCGTGACTACCACCTCACCCTCCTCACCAGGACCAAGCTGCTCCCCCGTCACTGGATCCACTATCTCAACTATGGCATCAGCAGTAATGTGCATACCGCACTGCTTATCACAACCTGTAGCTACAGTACCAATATCAGCCGTAGCATAAGAATCTCCACCCATACACATGATGCCGTATTTCTCCTGAAACATCTTCCGTAGTGGATCACCACCCATTTCCCCACCCACCATAGCAAACTTTAAGTTGAAGTCCTTCTTGAAATCATAGCCCATCTCCTCAGCCTTATCTATAATAATCTTCAGAAAACTGGGAGTGCCAACGAAACCATGTACTTTAAGGTCATGCATAATCTGCACTTGCAGCTCAGTGTTTCCTGTACCTGAGGGAACAACGGTAAACCCCAGACTCCTAAGTAACTGGTCAACCCCCAAGCCAGCAGGCGTTATGTGATACGACCACGTATTCATTACTATCTGCCCCTTGCCAATGTCTGACCCCAACCCACCTGGGCCAAAACCTCTCTTGCGTTGCGGGTCGTAGATAGGGCCTGGCGATTGATATATCCTCTCCAGACTGTCAATGGGCACAGCAAGATAGCCACCAAAGGGAGGATTCTCCTTCTGAAGGGCGATCAGGTCATCCTTTCTTAACATCGGAATCTTTTCCAAATCCTTAACACTACGAATGTCCTTAGGCTTCACTCCAGCTTTGTCGAAACGCTCTTTCACAGCCGGTGCCCGCTCATAGGCATAAGCGATTATTTCCCTCATCCTCTCCTCCAAATACCCCTGTCTCTCTTTCGGAGGCATCCTCTCCAACTCATGGGGTAAAGGCCTAGATTCTTTCTTTTCCATGTCTTCCTCCCCTTCGAACCTGATTCGGATATAATTATGCCTTATTTATCGAATCTACGCAAGACTGGCCAGCATCAATAATTTCTCATCTTACGTTCAAGCAGCATCTCGCTCCATATGACCCGTTCATGAACGTCACCATACGTCTGAACTTGATATATATAGCAAAAGGCTATATTCTTAATTACCAGAAAGTCACATATGGGAATGGGACAGAATGACTAGACTAAGTACTGGCAAAATCAGGGGCTTGCAGCAGATTTCAACGCCTGAAGGGATCTTCATAATCTGCGCCATGGACCATAGAGGCTCCCTCAAGGCTATGATTGAAAAAGAGCAACTTGATGACGAAGTTGATTATCAAGAAATCGTTGAACACAAGCTAGAACTATGTGCTGCTTTAGCCCCCTATACAAGCGCTGTCCTGCTAGACCCCAATTATGGTGCCGCCCAGTGCATCTCCGGAGGAGTCCTCCCCGGGCACACTGGATTACTGGTTAGCATCGAAGCTACTGGCTACGAAAGTGACCCGCAAGGACGAATAACCACCTTACTCAATGGCTGGAATGTAGAAAAAATCAGACGCATGGGTGCCTCAGCGGTCAAAATCCTGGTCTACTACCGACCCGATCTAACTGGTGTTGCCAATAGGCAATTGAATACAATACAGGTGGTGGCAGAAGAATGCCAGAAGTACGACATTCCCCTCCTCGTTGAACCAAAAACCTACCTCACAAAGGGTGAGGATACCGGGACATCCCAATTTGCTGCCCGGAAACCGAGCTTGGTAATTGAGACCGCCCGCCAGATTACGTCTTTGCCAATTGACGTACTTAAAGCGGAGTTTCCTGCCGACCTGAAATATGAAACTGACAGAGCGAGACTCATCGATTTCTGTCAACAATTGGACAAGGCTTCACAGGTGCCCTGGGTTATCCTAAGCGCTGGCGTAGACTACGAAACATTCCGAAAGGAAGTGGAAATTGCTTGCCAGGCAGGTGCTTCAGGATTCCTTGGCGGCCGGGCTATCTGGCAAGAAGCCATACATTTCGCAGACAAAAAGGAACGAATAAAATTCTTATCAACAATTGTGGCTGGCAGACTAAAGGAACTAGCCGAGATAGCCAAAAAATATGCAGTTCCCTGGTATCACAAACTTGGCATCAAGGGTCATGAATTGGTCACCATCCAAGAAAATTGGTATTTGAATTATTGAGTTAAGTGGAATGTCTCTCGATATCGCACGTACATCATACCGTAGAACAAAAATAATCTGCACGATAGGGCCAAGTACCAGCTCAACTTTAGTGATAAAAGAACTACTCCAAGCTGGCATGGATGTAGCTAGAATCAACTTTTCCCACGGTACTCCTAAGGAGCACACCAAATACATAAAAACTCTTCGCCAAGCGGCTAAAAAGGCTGGGGTACCACTAGCCATAATGCAAGACCTGCCCGGACCGAAAAATAGAACTGGCAAGCTGAAAAAAAGTGCTATTGAACTTAAAGAAAACGCCGATTTCATCCTCACTACGAGAGAAATTCTAGGAGACGAACACAGAGCATCCGTGGGCTTGCCCTACCTGCCAAGCATCGTCAAGCCCGGCGACATGATATTCCTCGATGATGGTGCTATAGAGCTTAGAGTAACAGCTCTTAGTAATACAGAGGTCAGCTGCCAAGTAGTAGTTGGAGGCATTCTTGGTGAGGATAAAGGTATCAATATACCGGGCGTAACTTGGGACGCCCCCACAATCACCGAAGAGGACTGGAATCATCTCATCTTTGGCTTGAGACATGATGTAGACGTTGTAGCCTTATCTTTCATTAGAGAAGCTAACGATGTTCTCAAGGTGAGAAAATTCCTCCGGAAAAGAAAAAAGGCCCCAGTGCTTATTGCAAAAATTGAGAGGCGCGAAGCTCTGGATAACCTCGATAAAATATTAGAGGCAGCTGATGGCGCCATGGTCGCCCGTGGCGACCTTGGTATCGAGATCCCCATACAAAGGGTGCCTATAGTTCAAAAGGAAATCATCCAGAAGTGCAACCACTTGGGAAAGCCAGTTGTTGTAGCTACTCAAATGCTGGAGTCGATGGTTAATTCACCACGTCCCACCCGTGCTGAGGTTAGTGATGTAGCCAATGCTATCTTTAACGGTGCTGATGCCATCATGCTATCAGAAGAAACCGCTGTTGGTAGCTATCCGGTAGAAGCTGTATCTATGATGACACAGATCGCTCTGGAGGCAGAGGCTACCTTACCCTACGAAGAAATTCTGGCCAACAAAGGCAAAGACCTCCAACCTGAAACAGACGATGCCATCAGCTACGCTGCCTGTCATACTGCTCATCAACTGGGAGCTGCAGCTATCATTGCCTTCACTTCATCAGGAAGCACTGCACGGCGTGTCGCTAAGTATCGCCCCAAGGTACCAATTATAGCTATTACCCCCAGCCAAACAACGCAGAGACAGTTGTCACTATCCTGGGGAGTACGCGCCTTTCAAATTCCCGAGCCTTCAAAAATAGCCGGCTTATTCTCCCGAGGAGCTAGGGTAGCTAAAAGAACTGGATTAGCTAATGATGGTGACTTAGTTGTTATCACCGGAGGTGTACCTATAGGCATTTCCGGCAGCACCAATCTACTGAAAGTGGAAAGAGTTAAATGATTGCCACGTTGACTTTGAATCCGAGCCTGGACAAAACGGTTACCGTTGAGGAATTGGTGATAGATGAAGCCAATCGTTGGACTAGCTTGCGCCGAGACCCCGGTGGCAAAGGAATCAACGTCTCCCGGGTCGTCCACGAACTCGGAGGCGAGACAATCGCTTACGGCTTCATAGGCGGCATTGACGGCGAAACATTAAAGCATCTTCTTCAACAACAAGGGGTCCCCTTTGACTTCACTCCAATTGAGGGAGAAATAAGGAGCAACTTCATCATCACGGATTTAAAAACTCGCCGCCAAACCAGAATCGACGCTCCGGGACCACATATCCCAAGATACGAACTGGAAAAATTAATACAAAAAGTAACACACATCAAGCCAAAACCTGATTTTCTTGTCTTCGCCGGCAGTGTTCCCCCCGGAATACCTGCTGACATCTACCGGCAACTAATAGAAAAGGCTAAAAATAGCGGTATAAAAACAGTGCTCGATTCGGATAATAAATGGTTACAAGAAGGAATAAAGGCTAAACCAAATGTCATTAAACCAAATGTGCACGAAGCCGAAGATCTGCTAGAAACACATCTGAGAGACGAAGCAGCAATTGTTGAGGCGGTGAAGACTCTGGTCAACCAAGGCATCGAAATTGCAACTATCTCCCGAAGCAAGGATGGGCTTATAGTCGCCAACGGGGAAAAGATCCTAAAAGTAACACCACCCCAGGTAGAGATTCGCAGCACTGTAGGTGCCGGTGACTCAACTATAGCTGGGCTGGTGCTAAAACTAAGTCAGGGGCATGGGATTGAGGAAGCCTCTCGTTGGGCAGTAGCCTCCGGAACAGCAGCCACACTGACTCCGGGCACCGAACTCTGCCGCCGAGAGGACGTAGAAAGGCTTCTCCCTCAGGTTAAAGTAGAAATATTGTGATATCTAAGGTCTCGTCAAATCGTGTTCTATGCCGCCAACAGAAATTTGCCAGCAGAGAGGTTTTTTGTTCAATCAATCTGCCAAATGGGCATTCAACTGTAGCAGGCTAGCTATAGAGTTTTGGTGGTCGGTTTGTCGTCTCCTATCAAGGTAGAATGCCTGGATACCTATTTCCCTTGGGGCGACAAAATCAAATTGCCAGTTATCGCCAACATGAACTACCTGGCTAGGCTTAACTTCCATCACCTGACACATTTTCAAGTAGAATTCGGATGTCTTCAGCTGCCTGTAATCTGTTAGCGAGGAAAAAATCTTGGTGAAGTAAGGCTCAATGTCCTGAAGAAGATGATGCAGAAAATCTCGCGTTGACCCAGAAGCTGCAACGAGTTTATATCTTGCACTTAATGATGCCAACACTTCTTTGACCTCTGGATAGTAGCGCACTTTGCTCTCACACCTCTCCATAACTAAGTCAGGCGTGCCCAAGCCAAGCTTTTCAAACCAATATCGAACATCGTACCATTCCAATCTCTGGTCACCCACCTTCCGGTATTCCTCCTCAACGGTTTTCCTGGCCAACTCGAAATCAATACCATTCCTCTCAGCATAGCGTTCAGGAATGGCTTCAAACCAGACAGCATAGCTAAAGTCTGGCGTTACCAGCGTACCTTCAACATCAAAAGAAACTATCTTGACTTCGTCAAGATTAATCATCTGGATTAACTGTCATGAAAGAGGGGTAGATGCTTCCGCTTCGCCACTTTCCCCACATATTAGCATCTTCATAAATCCGAAGTCTATTATTGGAAATTTCGCCCGATAAAGTTTAAAATTAAACACAAGCAAATATCATGAACTTGGACTATCGCACCAGCACAAATAAATTAGCCGACTGTTCCTTTGAGTTAGGGCCAATAAGACCACCTAGTGAAGCCTATTCATTACTGATAAGGGCAACCAGAAACTGCCCATGGAATCGATGCCAATTCTGTCCAGTTTATAAAGGACAAAAATTCGAACTCAGACCGGCTGAAGATATAATCAAGGATATAGAAACAGCCAAAGCCATCGCCGACGAGATAAAAGAACTCGCTTGGAGAATGGGTTATGGCAATCGACTCATGGATGTGGCTGCAACAATCTACAACGGATACCAACATAATGCCACCATCTGCAACGTGGCTCTCTGGCTGTGGGCAGGTGGCAAATCTGCCTTTCTCCAAGATGCCAATACCCTGATAATGAGGACTCCTGACTTAGTCAAGGTAGTTTCCTTTTTGAAACAAGCTTTCCCTGAGCTTAACAGGATAACCTCATATGCCCGTTCAAAAACTGCCGCCAAGAAGTCGTTAGAGGAATTGAAAGAACTCAAAGATGCCGGGCTTTCCCGATTACACATCGGGATGGAAAGCGGCTCTAACCCTGTGCTCAGTTATGTGGAAAAAGGAGTTACGGCTGAGGAACATATCGTAGGCGGCAAGAAGGTAAAAGAAGCTGGTATTTCATTATGTGAATATGTGATGCCCGGACTTGGTGGCAGGAAAATGTCATCAGACCACGTTATCGGGACAGCCACGGTTATAAATGAAATAGACCCCGATTATATCAGGCTGCGTAGTCTCCACATCCGCCCGGGTGTGCCCTTGTGGTCAAAAGTAGAAGCCGGCGATTTTGAACTCCAAACAGAAGACGAGGTGGTTGAGGAAATCGGCAAGTTCATCGAAAAGCTCGAAGTCACCAGCCAGCTTAAGAGCGACCATATATTGAATCTTCTACCCGAAGTAGAAGGTAAATTTCCAGAGGCAAAAACAGCCTGCCTAGCAACAATAAACAGATATCTAGCATTGCCGCCCCAGGAAAGGCTCAATTTCAGACTGGGAAGAAGAGCCGGCCATTATGAGAAACTGGATGACCTCTACGATACGTATAAATATCAGAAGGTCGATGAAGCTATCAAGCGTATTACCTCAGAAGCCCCAGACAGCATTGACAATATAATCCTTCAAATAAAGGGGAGTTTCATTTAGGAGTATTTAATTTTATGTCAAGCAAAGGTTTTCTTAATCTGAATCGTTTCAAGTCAAGCAAGGCAATAAAACAGCAAACGAAGCGAAGAGCAGACGACAACCGAAATAAGTCAACAAAATCTAGAAAGGGTGACAGATGAAGAAATCAGGAATTTTTATAACTCTATTAATGGCCCTGCTTACTTTGACCGCAGGTTGTGCCAAGGTCGAAGTTAAAAAAGGAGGTACCTTCATACAGGGAGTTTCGGGCGGTGATGCCGAGAGTTTAAACCGGATTCTGATCAGCGATGCCACTTCCGCAAGCTATTACGAGCATACAGTGGACTCGCTAGCCACATACGACAACAAATTCAACATCCAACTGCGCTGCTTAGCTAAAGATGTAGAGGTATCACCAGACGGCCTGGTTTACACCATAACCATCAGGGACGACCTCAAGTGGAGCGATGGCTCGCCGGCCACCGCCGAAGACTATGTCTACACACTGAAAAACCTGATGTTCTCCGACTGGCTGAACTATCCGTACAAAGGAGACTGGCAAGAGGAGATAAATGGAGAGAAAGTATTTGTCACACCTGAGGTAGTCAATGCCACCACATTCAAAATAACCCGCCAAACCGTTGACCCGGAGTTCGTCTATATCATCTACGACCTGTTCCCCTACCCCAAGTATATCGCCACCAAATACGAGGGCGATGTCAAGTCCTTTACCGAAGCACCGGAGTTCAACAACCTCACCTATACGGGAAACTTGGGACCTTACCGCTTTAAAGAATGGAACAGAAATGACAGATATGTAGTGGAAAAGAATCCTGAATATTACCTGGGGAAGGATATCGGAGCTCCCTATTTTGACCAATACATCGTAAAACTCTTCGGCACTCCAGCCACTAGGCAAGCAGCCCTAGAAGCCGGTGACATAACCTACACTGGAATCGAGCCAGAACAAGCCAACAGATTCAGAAATATGGGTAATATCAAAGTGTACACCATACCAAGCGGAGGTTGCACCCTGTTAGCCTTTAATCAGAGAGCTAACGGCTGGGAAGGGTTGAAGAAGAAGTCCATCAGGCAAGCCATAGCCATGTCAATAAACAAAGAGACCATCACGCAATCTATACTCCTCGGCTTCGCCGAGCCTGCCTTCAGCTTTATCCCGTCAATATCCCCATGGTATGACAAGGAAAACACGGTCAAATATGGAATAGGAGAGCTTTATGACAAGAGAAAAGCCACTGAGATTTTCTACCAGGAAGGCTACGGAATGAAAAAAGAAGATGGCACCATAAAGGTCACCAAAAAGGACGGTGACCTTCTTCAGCTTATCCTGGCAACTAACCAAGGTAGCAAAGTGGCCGAAGACATAGCCTTCCAAGTAAGGCGGGATCTCCTTACCTTAGGTATAGAGACGCAGATAAAGCTGGTACCATGGTCTATGCTATTGAGACAATTCATGGAGAACAAAGTACCAGGGAGTGACCAGGAACCCCGAGACAACAATGGTCCTGAAGCAGTTAGCCAGGAGGCCTGGGACATAATGCTGTTGGGCTTTGGCAGTGATGTGCTGGCACCATCCGGAAGCCGTGTCTTCTACGCCACCGATGGAGGCCTTAATTTTATGGGCTATGCTAACCCCGAAGTAGACAATTTATTCAAACAGATTAAAACAAAAGAGGCGCTAGACAAAGAGTTCCGTAAACAAATCTACGCCAAACTATCACTTCTGTTGTCTGATGACCTGCCTGTGGACTTCCTCCTTTATCACAGATCCAACCTAGGCTTTCAGAAGAACGTCGGGGGGATAGACCCTGGCCCCAGTATAGGCTACAACTACCACTTGTGGTATTTTGAATGAAGCTCCATTTCCTGCCATCCTGAGCTAGACGAAGAATCTGGAGCAGAGCGACTGAAGAGTCTAGCCCTCTTGGCTCAGTTTTATGATGATGAGGTAAACATCCTTCATGGGAAAAAGCTGGCTCAGGGATTACATAATCAAGAGGCTCATCTACACGGTCATCATCGCCTGGGGCATACTGACCATCACTTTCATCCTGGTAAGAGTCGGCCCCAGTTCGCCTGCTGATAAGTATCTGGCAAATCTCGCTGCCCGAGGACAGGATATAGCACAGATAAGAGCTGCCATCGAGGCGCGGTATGGCCTGGACAAGCCTATCTACGAGCAATATGTAGACTATATGGGCAACCTGTTCCAAGGGAACTGGGGATGGTCTTTCAGTACCTCGATGCCGGTAACCGAGCTAATCAAGTCCCACTGGATTTACTCTTTTCAGCTCATACTATTGAGCAGCCTATTCGCTGCTTTCCTTGGCATCTTAATCGGCATTTACTCGGCGGTTAAACAATACACCAAGACAGATTATGCTTTTACCTTTCTTTCCTTTATTGGAATATCGATACCAAACTTCTGGCTCGGCATCATGCTGATTTTAGCCTTCTCAGTGAAACTCGGATTGTTCAAGACTTACTACGACACCACTTTGCCACTTTTCTCCCTTGACAATCTAAAAGCGCTGGTCCTACCCGTTATAACCCTGGGCACAGGAATGCTAGCCGGCTATGTCAGATATACTAGGTCGGCTATGCTAGATAACTTGAGGAAAGCATTTGTCACCACCGCGCGAGCCAAGGGGCTGCCTGAGCGAACTGTTATCGGCAAACACGTCTTCAGGAACGCTATGCTGCCCCTCGTCACTATTATAATGTTTGATTTAGGCAGCATCGTCTTCGGTGGAGCCTATCTTACCGAGATCATCTTCGGTATCCCTGGACTGGGACAAATATCCTTTAATGCCATCTTTGCCAATGATTATCCCGTGGTAGTAGCTGTAACCCTTATCGGGACATTTATAGTGCTTCTGGTCAACTTAATGACTGATATCACATACACTTATCTTGACCCAAGGATAAGATATGATTGAAAAGCTGCAAGATATCATTAGAAGGGTTAGCCAAGACTCGTGGCGCAACACACGGCTGCTTAATTACTACTGGCAAAGGACACAAAGAAACAAGCTAGCCGTGTTTGGTCTAACCTTCATAATCTTCCTGGTTTTATTGGCAATAATCGGCCCCTTCTTTACTCTGGACCCAACAGCAGCCAATTTCGAGGAAAAAAACATACCGCCCGTGGGTTTTACAATCGAACAGTTCGTTTACAACATAGAGACTGATGAATTCACTACTAAAGAAATTCCCGGAACCTGGAAACATCCGCTGGGCACGGATAGCAAAGGCCGCGATATGCTGGCGATGATAGTCTCTGGAGCCAGGGTATCACTGCTAGTTGGTTTAATCGCTACTCTCATAGCCATAATACTGGGAACGATTATAGGCGTCCTGTCAGCCTACCTGGGTGGCTGGACAGACAACGCTCTGATGAGATTCACTGACATTATGATGACCTTCCCCTTCTTCCTACTGCTGGTGCTCATAATCTTTATTTTTGGACCAAGGCTGGCTTTCATAGTATTAGCAATAGGACTGACTGGCTGGACAGGTACTGCCAGGCTGATTCGAAGCGAATCTCTCTCGTTAAGGACACGAGAGTTTGTCGTTGCCGCTAAAGCCTTAGGCGCCAGTGATAACAGGGTCATCTTCCGCCATCTCATACCCAATGTCATCAGCCTGATTATAGTCATAGCCACTTTATCTATCCCGGGAGTAATCTTAGCTGAAGCCGCTTTGAGCTTTATCGGTTTGGGCGATCCCACAGTGCCCAGCTGGGGGATAATCTTAGAGGCCGGACAATATAGCCTTAACACTGCCTGGTGGGTAGCTGTGGAGCCAGGAATCATGCTCTTCCTAACAGTTCTTGCTTTTAACTTTTTGGGCGATGGACTGAGGGACGCCTTCGATCCCAAGAGCAACATATAGACACTACAATGGACAATGTGATACTCAAGGTTGGCAATCTAAAGACATACTTCCTCACCAGCCGTGGCGTAGTCAAGGCGGTAGATGGTGTTGACTTCGAGCTCAGGCGCGGTGAATGCCTCTGCCTCGTTGGCGAATCCGGTTGCGGCAAGACAGTAACCGCACTATCCATTTTGCGCTTATTTGATAGCCCGCCAGGAAAAATAGTTGGCGGTCAAATAAACTACGATAGCTTGGACCTAACCAAATGTTCTTCAAAGCAACTAAGACAAATTAGGGGCAAAGATATCGCTATAGTCTTCCAGGAAGCACAATCCGCCTTGAACCCAGTACTAACCATAGGTGACCAGATAATCGAGCAAATAAAACTCCACCTGCCATTGGATTACAGCAGGGCTAGAGACAGGGCTATGACCTTGCTCAACGAAATGGGCATACCTTCAGCAGATAGAGTGATGAGTTACTATCCGCATCAGCTATCAGGTGGCATGAAACAGAGGGTACTCATAGCCATGAGCCTGTCCTGCGACCCACAAGTTCTAATCGCTGACGAACCAACCACCGCAGTAGATGTTACCATCAAGGCTCAGATACTGGACATATTTCGTGAACTGAAGACCAGGAGACAAATGTCGGTAATTTTTATAACTCACGACTTAGCAGTGGTGGCCGAAATAGGAGACCGAGCCGTGGTCATGTACGGTGGTAAAGACGTCGAGACAGCACCGGTCTCTGAAATAATCGGTAGCCCAAAGCATCCCTATACTTCCGGCCTAATCGAATGCCTGCCTGATACCTCCAAATCCGCAGATAGACTGGCATCGATTCCTGGAATAACACCCAACCCCCTGGAAATGCCTCAAGGTTGTGCTTTCCACCCCAGATGCCCTAAGGCAATGAGAATCTGCAACCAACAAGAGCCATCAGAAATTATCATTTCTAAAGAGCACAAGGTAAGCTGCCACTTATACACATGAAACACAAGATAAATCACAAGCTACTACGGGTAAGTAAGCTAAAAAAGTATTATCCGATAACCGCCGGCCTATTCTCCCGGCATATAGGAGATATCAAAGCTGTAGACGGGGTAACTTTCGACATTGAAGAAAGAGAGGTCCTCGGCTTGGTTGGAGAATCAGGATGCGGCAAATCGACCCTGGGCAAAACAATCCCCAGGCTTGAGGAGCCAACCAGCGGAGAAATCCTGTACAAAGGAAAGGATGTTACTGAACTAGACAAAAGGGGGCTTAGGGAACTAAGGAGAGAAATACAAATAATATTCCAAGACCCCGATGCCTCACTCGACCCAAGAATGACTGTGGGTGATTCCATCTCTGAGCCACTGGTTATACACAAAATTGGCAACGAAAAGAAGCGAATAGAAAAGGTAGCCGAGTTAATGGAGCAGGTTGGTTTGGAAGCCAGACAAGTGAATCTATATCCACATGAGTTCAGCGGCGGTCAAAAACAACGTATCGGTATAGCTCGTGCCTTAGCCATGAACCCAAAGCTTATCATTGCTGATGAACCAGTGAGCGCCCTGGATGTATCTATACAGGCTCAAATTCTAAATTTGATGATGGACATTCAAGAAAAGTTTGGGCTGGCTTATTTGTTTATCGCCCACGACCTGTCAGTGATAAAGCATATGGCGCGCAGAGTGGCCATAATGTATTTAGGAAAAATCGTTGAGCTAGCCAGCAAAAAAGAAACTTTCGACAACCCTCTCCATCCTTATACTGAAGCACTTTTATCAGCCGTCCCCAGCTTTAAGCCAAAAGACAAAGATAGAATACTGTTGCGTGGCGATGTCCCCTCACCACTAAACCCACCAACCGGCTGTCACTTCCACCCTAGATGCCATCGGGTATTACCGATCTGCAGTCAAGAGGAACCCGAGTTTGCCGAACTATCCGAAGGTCATTTCGTGGCCTGCCACCTCTACACAGATAGGATTTGAATTGACCCCAAAGACGGCAGAAATCCTAATCCCAAATCTCTAAACTCTAAACAAATTCAAAACCACAAACACCAATGTTCAAAACACAGATGTTCCCAATTTAGAAAATTTGTATTTTGATATTGTTTGAGATTTAGGGTTTAGTATTTGGGATTTCTTTTCGCATGGTCAAGGCTACTCAACTAGCTCCTTAACCATATAGTCACCATCCAGTTCATAGCCATATTCAGAGCGGAAATATTCCCTGGCACCAACACCACTGATAACGGCCATCTTCCTAGCTCTAAATTCGTCTCGGGCAATTCGTTCAGCTTCCTTGAGCAAATCACCGCCAAGCCCTCTATGTTGAGCTGTCCCACTCCACTTCTCCCCCAGAGGAACCTCTGAACCGAAGACATGCAACTCCCTGACCATAGCTAAATCTCCGTTGCCAACTGCCGAGGAACCTACCCGCATCCGAAGCAGACCAAATACGGTCTCCTCCTCATCTTCAAAGGAAAGAAACACCTCCTTTCCTCCAGATGCCTCATAATCACGCCTTATCAGATTCGGCTCTCGTATTTTCCAGCCATCCCTCATGCGATGCCCGTATTCACGGCAACGGATGCAGTTACACCGAATGCCAATCTCTCCCATCCGTTTCTTCAGCGCGCTCCTCAATGCTAAATCTTTGCAGCCGGCAACGATGAATTTGCTAGGAATATCACGCATCACCCGAGGAATCCTGACATAGCCAGGGACCTTGGTCTTAATGCTTATCATCAAGCCTACCATCTCATCCATCGGATAAGGCTGATAACGGTCATCTCTGTACCATGCCTCAAGCTCGGTGCCAGCAATAACCAGCGTCGGATAAAGCTTTAGTCCATCAGGCCTGAAGTTATCATCATCAAAAAGTTCCCGAGATAATTCCAAATCGCGCTCTGGGCTCGAACCGGGCAATCCGGGCATCCAGTGATAATAAACTTTAAAACCGTGGTCTTTCAGTAACTTGGTAGCCCTCACTACCTCGGCTACATTATGTCCACGTTTCACTAACCGATAGATGTCATCGCCCAGTGTCTGCACCCCTAGCTCCACCCGGGTGGTGCCAAACTCCAGCATCCTCTTAATTTCCTCCTCCCGGCACCAATCAGGCCTGGTTTCAATGCAAAGCCCCACACATCTATGCTCAGCAATCTCATTCCTCTGCTTGGCTGCCTCCAAACTGGGGGACTCGTTGCCATTTAAGCCATCATAACAATCCTTTACAAATCGGTACTGATAATCTTTAGGATAAGCCAGAAAGGTGCCTCCCATAACGATGAGTTCCACCTTGTCAGCCGGATGCCCCATATCCAGAAGAATCCTCAATCTCTCCTCAACCTGTCTTCTAGGCTCATAATTACACATCTTGGCCCTGAGCACTGCCGGCGATTCCGGGGTATAGCTTTTAGGTGCATCAGGAAAAGTAGGGCAATAAATGCATTCGCCAGGACAGCCTGTTGGCTTGCCCATGACAGCCACTGGAGTCACCCCAGATATAGTCCTTGAAATTTTTTTCATTCTATGCTTTCCTTAAGCATGTAGCGCGAGGCCAAAGCCTCGCAACTACAGGGTATGCCATGACAAAGTTTATCAAATTCGTAGCTGTGTCAACAAATAGGGAGGTATTCGATGAGATAGCTGAAAGCTGGTACCGGCTCAGGCATTGGTCTCGCTTCACCAAAGAGCTCGAGAGGATGGTAAACAGATGGCACAAAGGCAGGCTCTTAAATGTCGGTTGTGCCCATGGACCGGACTTTCTCCCTTTCAAGGACAACTTTGAGCTTTGGGGAGTAGATTTTTCTGCAAAAATGGCCGAACTGGCACAGAAATATGCCACGAAATTCCACCTCAAGGTCGAATTGACAGTAGCTGATGCCACTTCTTTGCCATACATCGATAATACATTTGACTGGGCAATAGCGTTAGCCACCTACCACCACATCCAGGGAGATAAGCAAAGACAAAAGGCTTTCCAAGAACTAAGGCGCGTCTTGAAACCCGGAGGTGAAGCCTTCATAACCGTGTGGAACAGATGGCAACCAAACTTCTGGCTAAGAAGCAAGGAGGTCACTATGCCCTGGAAATCGAGGGGCAAAATCCTTTACCGCTATTACTACCTCTTCTCCTATCCAGAACTCCGCAGTTTATTAACTCGTGCTGGCTTCGAAATCGTCACCATGCTCCCGGAGAAATCATACCGTTTTCCACTCAAGTTCTTCTCTCGAAACATATGTGCCCTGGTTAAAAAATAGTAATCTTAAACATTCATCTTGGAAATTCGAAATTATGTAGGATTTCTCCGCAGTAGCGGGCACGGATGAAGATAACCAAATCTTATGAATCTGCTTTTGAACTGCCTTCTCCTTCACCTACCACCACCTCCTCCGGAGCCGTAGACAGAGCAATAGGCAAAAATGCTTCAACTAGCTTCGGGTCAAACTGAGTGCCAGAACAACGCTTGAGCTCTTGCAGTACTTTCTTATAGGACAGCTTACCACGATATGGCCGAGATGACGTCATGGCATCAAAGGCATCAGCTACAGAGAGAATTCGTGCCTCAATAGGGATAGCCTCACCCTTTAGCCCATCCGGGTAGCCAGCACCATCCCACCGTTCATGATGATAGAGAATAGCCGGAAGACAAGAAATCAAACTGACCACATGGCCAACTATAGTTGCCGACAATTTGGAATGCGATCGAATCAATTCCCATGATTCGACCTCAAGCTTACCAGCCTTATTAAGCACTTCGTCTGGAATGCCTACTTTGCCGATATCATGAAGCATAGCCGCAGTGCTGATTACAGCCACCTTCTCCGAAGGCAAACCAACAGCCTCAGCCAAAGCTACAGCATAACCAGTCACCTTCCGTGAATGACCATAAGTATACGGGTCTACAGTTTCAATAGTTGCTGCTAAGTTATAGATGATGCTCAAAACCTCTTTTTCGGTTGCAACTCTTGCATTAGCCGTCTCAGTCAAAGAAGGCAGCATCTTAGAGGCAACACAAGTCCGATTGCCTCCCGTCTCCTTAGCGTAATAGAGCGCCCTATCAGCAGCATTGATAACCTCGTCCGCTGTCACTCCATCGCTTGGCCAGGAAGCTAGACCCAGGCTGGCACTTATCCTGATATCCTTTTTGCTCATCTCAGCTGCAATCCTTCCCCGAACTCTCTCAGCCACCACAAGGGCATCATTGGTCGCCGATTGCGGCAAGATGATAGCAAACTCATCACCTCCATAGCGAAAAGCTAGGTCAGTATTCCTTACCGCCCTGTTAATCAACTTACCCATTAGTTCCAGAATTTTATCACCAGCCACATGCCCCTGCGCGTCATTGTAAGCTTTGAAGAAATCAAGGTCGAGAAGAATCAAAGACAGCATACTCCTGTAGCGAGAATGGCGGTCTATCTCCTGCTTCATGCATACATCAAAGTGACGGCGATTAAACAAATCTGTAAGTTGATCAATCCTAGCCCTCTGCTCAGCTTCAGCATAAAGACGGCTATTCTCAACCGGTACGGCAATCTGAGAAGCCAAGCGCTCCAGAAGACGAACCTGACCGGGAGTGTAAGCTTTCGGCTGACGACTAGCGATGATTAGACTGCCTATCACCTCACCTTTCACCACCAGTGGCAGATAAACAATCGACCGAATCCCCTGCTTTAAGTGATGTTCGCCGGTCCAGAACCTCCTGTTTTTCGCCAGGTCAGGCTCAACCAAAGCCTTTTTGCGTTTGGCTACCCACTCAGTCCCCGTGCCTTTAAGCGGTACCTTATCTCCCGCTTCCCAGTCTGACCCCACCCCCGTGGATAAAACCTCGAAGCACATTTCGTCACCTTCTATCAGGACAATCGTCGCCCAGTCGATGTCAACCACCTCCCTCAACTCAACTATAAAGGCATCGTACACCTCTCGTATGTTTAAACTGGAAGTAATGACTGTGGCCAGCCGGTTAACCAGAGCTAGTTCTTGCTCCCGCTTTCTGAGCTCCTCCTGGAGATACTCCTTCTCCAAGCTTGTTGCCACCTGGGCGGTGACAGTCTCAATCAGATTGACATCCTCAAGCGAGTACTTGCCAGATTCTCTTCTGCCTAACGCCAATACGGCAACCAAGTTACCGCGGCTTAGCAGAGGAAACAGTAATTCCATATCCAGAGCTTTTAGCCCATCATTTTCTTCAGCCCACATGCCACGAAATTCGGGAAGAATATCCAGATTTTCCCTGCTCAGATATCGATTTTCTCGCTTCAGCCACTCCACAACAGGACTATCCTGTCTTACCCTCAATGACAAGTCATCTTCTTTCGCAGGCTGAGCAAATTGGACAACAATGTCATTGGTGCCAACTTCAGGAAACAGCAAATATGCCCGAGAACAACCCACAGCTTTGGTGATAGGTACAAGCAGCTCCATGCCAAACTCATCTAAGTTTGAAACAACGGGAGCTTTACGCCGAAGAAACTCAACTAGGTCCTCACGATAACCATACCTCTCGCCATAGAATATTTGATCGACTCTTCGGTAAAGGTAAACACGTGCCCGTGCCCAAAAGGCAGCTGCTGCAACAGCCGTAAGCAATCCCACGGCAAGAAAAGAGGCAAGGCTGTAGTCGACGTGCAGAACTACATGAATCAAGACAAGCCATAGCAAATACACCGCCATAAATATGCCAGCCATAAGACTATAAACAATCCCCCGGCGCATAACGAAGCGCATGTCCAGCAGCCGATGTCGTACAATGACATAGCTCAAAACAAAGGCATTAGTGAGGTTACCGACATGAGCAATGGGAAACTCCCTGCCAAAGCGAGTGACACTAACACCAATGAATGCACTCAGAAGTGAAATGCCGAGAATTAAATAAACAAGTTGATTGCGCTTCTCAGGGTCAGCCAAAATCCTGAGTTTTCGTACCAGGAAATATACGTCCATAAAGGCCAAAGTGAATAGGAAAAACCCTAAAAGGTAAATCCAACTACCATATACAGGGGTAACGCCACCATTAACAATGACACTATGTGGCATATAACCGAGCGCCATCAGGACAATGCCCAATGCCGGTATACCGTAGGCAACAGGGAACTTGAAAGCCACAGTCCGGTAGAAAGAAGCTACAAAGTAGTGAGATTGCACACAAGTCAACAGGAATGCAAAGATAACAACCTGAACCAAGAGGAATTTATAAGCCATAAAGAAATCGCTACGACAAAAAATGTCGGTAAGACTCCAGAACACAGCAGCGCAAAGATAGGCGGCAAAAAGCCTTTGCTGCCTGTGCCACGGGCGATTATTAACAAGGGCAATAAATAGCGGGATATAGGCAATCGCAGCAATTAGGGGAATCAAAGCATGTATATTCATTTAAAGCATCATATTTTTACTTTGCCTAATTATGTCCCCAGCTTTGAGGGTTGTCAAGAGGGGTTGGGAAAGTCATTCAGCAATTCCCCCGTGTCATTGCGAGCCAAGCGTGGCAATCTCCACCAGCTCCCCACTGCGTCCAGGACTAGGCTTCGCCACCCCACACCCCACAACCAGAAAGGGCAGACCCTAAGGCCTGCCCTCATACAAGTCTGAAATCACCACACCAAATACAACTCTACCGCCTAGCCACTGCTTCAGCTTCAGCTTCAGCTACAACCTCTACCTCAGGCACAGCTTTCACCTTAGCTTTGAGCAGAGAGAGCTCTGTATCCGAGGGATTTATATGCCGCGGCTTCAGATGAGCTAAATCGGCACCTTCAGCCCGCCGTTGAGCTATGTAATTGTCGAAGGCACCCTCAGGCAACAGGGTAACCTCTATTGGATTTGAGTCACCCGTGCGAGCTAGGTTTCCATAGAAAGTACCCTCATCAAACTTCCTGAGTTGCTCAAGCACTGCTGTGGCGACACCTTTTTCACTGGCAATATAGCCGTCTTTAAGCTCAAGATAAAGGTGAAGTACCGGCCTGCCTTCGACCATTTCCTTCCGCGCTGTCCAGTCTGCATAAGGGATATTGGTATTCTCTACCGCTTGCCATATTGTCTTTTCGGTCAGTCGCAAGAAGCCGGCGACATCGATAACGTCATCAGCCCGCATCTCAAATGCCATTTGCGGAATACCAATGCCCATATTTTCGTTTCTTAGCGAGGTTATTCTGATTATATCTCCGACCCTGTACCTGACCATAGCCCCACCATGGAAATTGGTGACGACCATCTCATATTTTTCACCAGCTTTAACCTCATCAAGCAAGACAGTCTTCGGCTGGTAGGAATTATCTAGTTGCCATTTAGAATACTCCGCCTCCGGGATGAACTCCAGGAAATTAAGGTTAGGAATAAAAGTCATTCCATCATAGTCCCAGGTCTGAGTAGATATGACGCCAGCTTCGGTGCAAGTGTAGGTATCCAAAGGATACCTACCCCATAGTTTTTTTATCTTCTCTTTTAAGACAACACCATCGGTACCACCGCACATAATCCCACTGACTGACCACAGGTCTCTGGGCAACATCTGGCGACGGGCTAGTTTGCTCTTAGCCAGCCCTTTGATCAAACGAAGCAATACCTTTGGTTGAGACAAGAGAGGACGAATATCTCTCTTCTCCGACGGCCGGCTAAGCTTCTCCCCTACGGCAACAAGGACAATGGGTAAGCCGAAGAAGAAATCAAGCCCTCGGGACAGGGCTTGCTTGAAGCCGAGCTCAATCCTGTCTTCAAAGGACATCTTCTCAGCTTCTTCCAGAGGCGGCAAGAACTCCGGTGCGATTTCTTCCTTCATGATATAGGTCAAGACACCTGAAGTGTAAGGTCGCGGAGCTACAGTATAGACAACTTTTGGACAGTACTTAAGCCCGGAGACATCGCCCCTCTTCTTGCAACTGGCAAAAATCCCGATGCCAAACATCAATATCCCAAGTTCATGGCAAAATCTGGGAGTGACAGGTGCCCATTTATACGGGGTTAGTCTAAAACCATATTCAGCTGACCTTCCGGTGCTATGCTGCCAGATTATAGGCTTCACTGGCAATGAATCTTCCCTGTATTCGGGAAGCTCGGGATAATAGTCAGCGTAAGTAGTGAGTGGCACCTGCTCTCTGAATTCCTCCACAGTCTCGGGCGTGGCATCGCGCATCAACTTCCTGCCCAGCTCACAATGCTTCAGCATCTCAATCTGCTCCAGCAGCAACCGCTTCTGAATAGCCATGAACTGCTCCAGACTGAGGTCAATGAAACCACAGCACATCTGCCACAGCTCTTCATGCCTTCCCTGACGGAAAAGCTCAATAGGTTTAGACACAATGCACCTCCTAACTAAATCTGACACACCCTACAGCGCATCGATAAAGTACCTGACCTGCGCATAGCAATACCCGCGAACCTCATTAGGACTTTTTACCCATGACAATAGTACTATACCACCACCACAAGAGACACTGCAATAGGTTTTTAACCATTTTTACAGAAAATTTTTATGATTTGGATGCTCTGATTCAGGATTTCCCTTAGACGGGAGAGGACAAGGAGGCAAAGCAATCTGAAGATTTAAGCGGCTTTATCTTCTCCTAAACAGACTGAGAAACCTATCTTGGTACTCATAGAACAAGTCCCATCGCCTTAATTCAGCCACCAGCTCAGATGCCCAAGATGGGTCTCGTTTCGTTCTTTCAAAAAGCTCCTCGATGTGGTTCCTGGCATCCCTGGGCACACCAGCCGAATCCACATGTAAAAGCCCATGTCTTTCCAATTCAGCCACATTGCTCTGCACCGAGCCTCTGGTCAACTCGTAAGTAAACTTAAGCAACGATACATCCCACAGCCCTTCAACACCTTTAATGATAGCTGTCAATGGGTCGCGCTGGCTATCTATGCGCCGGTTGATTTTATCTACTATCGCACCCACAGGCTCAGAAACAATATTCATCTCCCTAGGCTCATTCTTGTAGGTGTAGAAAATGCCAGGCTCATGAGGGTCTCTTGCCGCCATCATCTCTATGAACCTTCTGGCCTGTAGGCTGAATCCTTCCAGATTAATAAGGTAGGACGGGGTAACAATCTTTGGCCTGGCGGCAATCACCCTCCCCTCCCTGACCACGTTCACCCATTCGGCCAACTCGGTAACCAGATAGTAGTAAACATTGGTGGTGCCAAAGGTAGCCAGGCTCTGCGTAGGTGCCCTCAGCACCTCGGTATGTTCAATAGCATATTGAATTTTTTCATCAGCTTCCATAGAAGTCCAACCTAACAGCTAAAGAAACAGCTTAACCGCCTGAAAGTTACGCTCCACATTCAGTTTGCCTTTCACAATGTTACCATACTCGGTGCTGTGACCTGGAACCAAAAACTCCACATCGAGCTGTGATAGCCTATCGATGCTTTTCTTAAGCAATGAAAGGCTGCCGCTAGGGAAATCAGTCCTGCCAATACTGCCATAGAAAACCACATCTCCCGTTATCAGAATCTTATTATCCGGCCAGTAAAGGCAAATCGAACCCGGAGAATGACCCGGAGTATGAAAAATCTGGAGTTCAACTTTGTTCTTAGCACCTAGACTCAGGTTTCCCTCCTTAAGATAAAACAGAGGCGTGAACTGTGGCACTTTCACCCCTAGCATCGAGTACAGTTTCTTCCCCAATGTGTTACGAAATTCGTCTTCCTCCTCGGACAAGGTAATCCAGGCTTCACTTTCTTTGACCACCAGCTCGTTTGCCTGGCAGTGGTCAGGATGACTATGAGTATTTATTATCAATCCTATTTCACCAACCCCAAAGCTATTCCCCTCCATAGCCTTAATCAAGTAATCAAAGCAGGCCTCGCCGAATTCATTAGTTACGTGCCCCGGGTCAACAATGACATGAGGTCGCTCACCCCGTAGCACATTAGCAAACAAACAAGTATTACAATTATTACCGCTTCCCTGCCAGACATAGCAGTAAAAGTCATCAGCAAGCTGCACAGACTCATAAGGTCTCGACGACCGATAAATCATATCCTTTACCAATCCCACCTGTCATTTTGAGAGAACAGAGTGACTGAAGAATCTCAGTCAGGATGATAACTAAGCATCCTCGAACAGTAACTTTGAATATATTAAAATTATAAGGTAAAATTCAAGCCAAAACCAATTCACAGGATTTTCCCTGTCATCGCGACAGGTATAAGTCTAGAAGCAATACCAAAAACTTTCACGCTTCGCTCGCAATGACAAAGAGTAGACAAGTGAGAGAGATTAAGAGCGCTTGGGAAATCGCCCAGGAAAAGGCTAGTAAACTAGGCGAGCTATCACCTGAAGAACGGGAGAAACAAAGACAAGACCGGTGCCGCCTAATCGGGAAATCGCTGGCTGAGAAGTACCTCAGCCAGTATGATACCCACCTTCTCCAAGCCGAACTCAGCAAACATAGTGCCCAAGATAAAGACTTAATAAGCGAAGCAGCAATTCACCGACTCATTAAAGGGATCGACCTAAAGTACGACCAAACGTTAGACAAAATAAGTCAAGGTATTCTAACCCTAACCAATACTGCAACGGCTATAGAAACTCTAGGCAAAATAAAAGAGCTTTTCCAGGAATATGATGAGGCTGAAAACAGAGAAGGCCAAGAGATAGAAAAGGCTGGCAGGGAGTTACTCCACCAGTTAAGAATCTCTGGCTCCGCCATCAGCCAGATTAATATTCGAGCCAAAGAGGAATGGGATAAAAAGCTGAACCAATTGACTGGTCCCTTTGAAGAGAGCTTGAACCGCCTCAAACATGATTTCTTAAGTAATGCACGTGTTTAAATTCGCCTAACGAGAGCTATAACCGATGCCCTTTATCTTGATATGATTGCCAACTATCTCCGTCTTAGCGCCAGAGCTACCTAAAATATGTTCTACAAGCCATAAGTTAGCCTCAACATGGTCGGTCATTCGGGGTATAACATACTCTGTTACACCATCAGCCAAGGCGGCATAGATTACCAACTGGTCTGCTAAAAACCTATCAACTGTGGCCCCAGACCTGATATCTTGAATAAGATTGTTCGCCACATAACTGCCGATGCTCTCAGCTCGCCTTCCTTTCTTCCCAGCTCTATCCGAGCCAAAAAGACAGGCTTCAGTTTCCGCCCAAATGGCTAAGGCAGCACCTTCATGACTAGCTGAAGTATCATAAATCACCTCTATTTTGGCATTATAATCCTCTTGCTTGAGTATTCGGTGACACTCCCTTGCCATTCGGTCACTAACACTAGCCTGCTCCAAGTGGGAACAAATGGCAATCCCTTTTATCCCACTGTCTCCACCACAGCCAACAAGCTCGATAGGCTTAATCCTCCCTGCCACCGGCTCGACGCTAACCTTGATGATGCCGCCGCCTTGTTCGGCATAGCCGGGGCGCCTGAGCTCTAAATCAGCCTTTATTCCCATCTTATACAAGGTAGGGAAAAGAACGTATTTCATGTGATATGCCGAAGGGGCAAAATCCTGGAAGAGTCCACCTGATATATCAAAGGTACTTGGCCCTCTTGCAAAACAAGCTAAAGGCAACAAGGTCATAGCCAGCATTGTAGTTGAGCCACCGGTACCTATATCCCATTTGTAGTCGCCGCCTTTTATCTCCCGACCCGGCTTGTATCTTATCTCCATCGAGCCCACATCTGCCCCTTGAACTACACCCTGCGATATATCGCGGCAAGCCAGAACTGATTGATGATGCTGATGCCGTAAACCAGGCTTATCCCTGCCCGCCCGGATATTACACATGCACAGTTCTTCAACGAGCAAAGTAGCCAGACTTATACCATAGCGCAGCAGTGTCCCACTACCTGACTTGACTGAGCCGTCTAGTTCTATCACCTGAGTCCAATGTTACTTTTATCAGTGCTTGTAAAGTCTGATAGATTAGAAGTTAAAGTCACCCAAAATTACCGCATGAGGTCAAGGAACTATACTACACCTGAATTATTACGTGGTTGGCAAACTAAGCCAAGTTCATAACCTGACGCATAGCAGAATCAACATTCCTATGCGTATCCTCGGTAGCGTCCTCAATTATCATATTGGTCACTTGTAATAATCTATTCTGCTCGGCGCTCCCCAAGCACTCCAACAATTCCTCCACCCTTCTCGCTAACTGTACTTGGTGTTCTAAAGAAATATTCTTCGACGACCGTGGCAGTGCCAATAAGGGATGAGCAAAAAGTGTCGGCTTAAGCAAAGTTGTCAGGTAGATAAATTTAGCCTGGCGATTTGTCTGAGCCAACTTCCAAGCTGATTTATCCTGTTCTGAAGGTTGTAGCCACTCTAAGCCAAAAGCAAACTGGGAATCAATGAAGTCATGCTGAACTAGAAATCTCGTGGCTTCGAAATCTTTAACCGCCACAGATACATAGTAAAGAGCCTGGTCCAGTACAGGCGAATCAAGTGCCTTAATCACAGCTATATTACGGCAATCCTCGGGAACTTTGAAAATATAATACTCAAGCGAACCATGGATGGCGCTATGAGCTACTACGTGCCTCACTGCTCCCAACCTGGCCAATTTGCTAAGCTTGGCCAATTTCTCCAAGCAGCAAATTACCCGAGGATAACCGCGCCAGGCATCATGAGTGCAAAAGAAACCCTCGTCACCGCCAGTAGTAATGCCTAGTCTAAGCTTATCCTCTTTAAGCAAGCCTCGCATGTTGGATTCCCTATCCACCACATGAATTTCAACTTTGTACGGAACTCTAGGCCCGAATCCCCGATAGCAATCGCGGAATGTGCTTTCAATGTCCCTCTTAAAAGCCCAGGGGATACCACCACTGGTAATGATATTTAGCTCAACGGTCGCCATATCTGCCGATAACAAAGATAACAATGTTAGTCAGCAAAGTCAATATCATTGCAATTAGCTATGAAGACATGTAAGATAATGCGAGATAGAAACAGAAGACAAAAATGGAACAAATCTGGGCGCCATGGCGAATAGAATACATACGTCAAGCTGAAAAAGGCGGCTGCTTTCTGTGCGAGAAACCTAAAGAAGCCAACGATGAGTCCAACCTAATCCTTCGGCGGGGCAAAGGCAACTTCATAATTCTGAACTTCTTCCCCTATAATCCAGGACATCTGATGGTAGCACCTTATCGCCACATAGGCCACCTTGACGGGCTGACAGATGAAGAGGCAAAGGAGCACTTCGAACTGGTTAAGCAGAGCCTCAGATTGTTAATCGAAGTAATAAAACCAGCCGGTTTCAACATCGGCATGAATCTAGGCAAGGTAGCTGGGGCTGGGGTAGATGACCATCTTCACACCCACATAGTACCTCGATGGCGGGGTGACACAAACTTCATGCCGGTGATTTCGAATACCAAAGTTTTACCTGAGGCATTAGCAGCGACTTACAACAAGTTGAAGGATGGTTTGCGGATTGTCTCTTAGCTGTCAATCGCCGGCACGGGGATAAGAGCCAAGTATTTTAATGAAATTGGTTTTCTGTTTAAGCTCCGTCAGGGCTTCCTGCCAAACTCTATCATCTATGTGCCCTTCAAAATCAACATAGAATATATATTCCCATGGTTTATCTTTACTGGGCCTTGATTCCAACTTTGTCAGGTTCATGCCCCTGGTGGCAAAAGCCCCCAAGCAAGCATATAACGCTCCAGGAAGGTTCTTGGTGCCAAAGACCAGAGACGTCTTACTTTTCGGTGCAGGCTGAGCCTTCTTCTTGGAGATAACAAAGAATCTGGTGTAGTTATTGACATTGGTCTCAATCTTCTCCGCCAGGGTCTCCAGACCATAAATCTGAGCTGCTCGCTTGCTTGCCACAGCAGCACATCCCTTCAGACCAGCTTCCTTTATCCTTTTGGCGCTACCAGCAGTATCATAGGTAGGCACAATGTCAGCCTTGAGCCTCCTCAAAAACTCCTCGCACTGGGCTAAGGCCTGAGGGTGTGAATAGATCACCTTTATTCTATCCAGACTTTCCCCAGGCAAAGCCATCAAACAATGGCTTATCCTGAGATGAATTTCACCGAAAATATTTAGAGGATAACTTAACAACATATCATAGGTATCATTAATGCTGCCGGCTTGAGAATTCTCCACCGGAACCACACCGAAATCGACATCATCTCTAAGCACAGCTTCAAAAACATCGCCTATATAACGGTTGGGGGAAAGCTCGGCATCCTCAAAGAAGGTGACTACGGCATCTTCACTGAATGCTCCACTCTCCCCCTGAAAAGCAACCTTAGTCATTCCTCTGCCCCACACCAAGGCTAGTCGCTAGCCAATTTCTCTTGCAGAGTCTGCTCGCTGTCAGTAGTTGTTAAAGCGATGATGCGGTCATTAACCTCCAGGATAGTATCGGCTGTAGGCACTTGAGGCTTCTGTCCATTGCGTATTAGCAGAGCTAAAATAGAATCGGAAGGTAATGACAGCTCCTTAACCGACTTACCCGCTGATTTCGACCCCTCCAGTATTTTGACCTCAACTATTTCCATCTTCTCCTCCCCCATGGTCAAGAGGTGAATTAGCGGATGCGTGGGTATTTTCTCTTCGATATGCTCCAGAATAAGGTTGGTAACACTGATGGGACAGTCAACACCCAGCTTCCTAAAGATTTCTTCATTTTTAGGATCGTTGACCCGAGCTATGGTCCGCGGTACACCAAATTTGTGCTTAGCCACCTGGCAAGCCACCAGGTTATCTTCATCCTCATCGGTAGCTGCTATAAATACCTCAGCCCTAGATACCCCAGCCTCGGCCAGAGTAGTTACTTCACAACCGTCACCCCTCACACACACACTTCCCAGCTCATCCTCAAAATTTTCACACTTAGTGGCATCCCTATCCAGCACCAATACCTCGTGCTTCTCCTTGAGTAGCGCTTTACACAAGTGATAACCAACGCTGCCCCCACCGATGATAATTATGTACATCTCTGCAGTTTCACCTCTTTCACGTAGCCAGAAGCTTATCCCTTAGCAATTGGGCAAAGACAGTTGTCGGGCTGACAGCCTCAAGCCCAAGCGCCTCATACACGTCTTTGCGCAACGGGTCGTATATGCGACAGATTACCTTCGGAACATTAAATATGTTTTTAGCAATCTGGGCTGCCATAACGTTGCGATTATCGCCTTGAGTCACTGCTACAAAGGCATCAGCTTCCCCGATACCAGCTTTCCTTAGCATCTCTTCGTCAGTACCATCACCAACCAGCGCTGTACCTCCGAAACTTGGCGGCAACCGTCTAAAACTATGGGCATCCACATCTAGAACAGTTATCTTATGCCCATCAGCATCGAGTAAGCTGGCCAGTTGAGCGCCAACCCGACCGCACCCCATAATAATAATCTTCATAATTCTCACCTCAAGCCCATCGGTTCGCGGTACAGCAGGACACGGCAAGGCGCTTCCTCTAAAACATAAGGTATGACTCTGCCCAAGTTAAAAACACCGAAACGCTTCTTGTGCGTAAAACCCATCAAAATTAAATCAACCTCTTTTTCCATTGCCTCATCTACAATAGCCGGCCCTGCATCTCGTCCCTGAATTAAATCCGTCTCAATTTCATAATCCCTGTTAGAAGCAATATCTTCAGCACGAGCTAATGTCTCTTCAGCCCTACGTATTTCAGATTCGATTACAGCGTCCAAAGGCAGACTGCGCTTGACTTCAATGACATAAACAACAAAAATCTTTGCCTTAGGTTTCTTAGCCAGGTCGCAGGCTAACTTCACAACCTCCACATCAGAATCCTTGCCGTTTACCGCGACTAATATTCTTTCAAGTCTCATCAGACCGCGTTATCCATTATAGTTTTGCCCGACAAGTTGTGCAATCATTCTTTATCACCCGTAAGTCCAGTCGGCGAACCATCTGTTTGACTTGGAGACACGCGCCTCAGCCGGCGAAAAAGAAAATACATACCAAACCCGAACGCCATCCAGGCCAAGCCGACCCAGCGACTATACGGTTGCATTATCAACACTACTATCCAGATAGCAGTAGTGCCTAACAAGCCAAGGATTGTTGTAACAGGTAAATCCCGTTGACCAATCTGAACATTCCAGCCAAGTTTAAAGGGTCTGGGAATATCCGGCTTCCTTACTCGTAAAGCCAGGATGGATAGGTGCGCCAGGGCAAAAGAAAGCATTGAGCCGAAAGCATAAAGCCCACCTAAGTTAGCGAACACATCGGGACCAAAAAAGCCTGGCATCTGCAAAACAAGCGCTATTAGAGTAAAAACGATTATAGAAATATAAGGAGTTTTAGAACGAGGATGTACACGGCTCAGCTCTGCCGGTATAAGCTGAAACCTTCCTAGAGAAAATGCTAGGCGGGAAATGCCCAATAGTCCAGCATTTGTGGCTATAAATAATATGGTTGCCGCTAACAACGCTACCAGCACCGGAAGCACACTGCGCAGCCCCTGTAAAACATAGGCAACAACAATCTGATGAGCTGGCTCAGAAAACCCCTTTGTCAACTCGTTAGGAACAATAGCTGCAGAAAGGTTGTGGGCAATGCCAGCTACAGGGTCCGTTGCCCAATTAGAACCCAACTCAGCCGGTGTCATTGCTGAAAAAGCAGACACGGAGATACCTGCGAATATGACTAAGACAACGATAGTCATTAAAACTAACGCTCTGGGGGCCCTCACTTGAGGACGCCTGGTCTCTTCAGCCATCTGTGACACAGTCTCCAAACCGGTAAAAGCAATAGCGGCTATGGCCACGCCGAAAATCAAATTTGGAGTCGATGGCCAGTAACCGGTAATTCGTTCCCAAAAGACTACCGGATTGAAGAGAATCAACAAAGCCAACACTATGATCAACACCTGAGTAGCAATGTCGAGAATAGCCAAAGAGAAGTTCAGCCGTGATGACTCCCTGACGCCGATGACGTTAATCATCATAAGTATGCACACGATGCCCATGGCAGCCCCTGTATGGATTATCGGCGATGCTTTCAGTGGTTCCCAGAAATAACCGAGGTAGGAAGGGATGGTGTAGGCAGAAATGGAGATAGTAACAATATAACCGAACATGAGAGCCCAGCCGGCGATAAACCCCGTTAGGTCATTAAAACCATGGCGAGCAAAGCTGGCAGAGCCACCAGCTTCAGGAAACATGGCTGTACCTTCGGCATAAGTGAGAGCGGTGAAAACGAACAAGATGCCAGCTATACCTAAGACTATAGGCGTTGCCCCCAGAGCCACCAGAGCCACAAGACCCAAAGCATAATAAATGGAGGAGCCGACATCGCCATAGGCGGTACTGAACAATCCGGGAATACCGAGGACCCGCCGTAGAGGATGTAATTTAACTCGGGGACTGCGGACGAACTTATCGCCCAGCTTGGGCTGCCAATCATTACGCACAGATAATTGTTTTTGCTCCCGTTATCGGCGAATTGTAGTCTTGTTCTCAATCGTTGTCAATAGGTTTTCACCCTCTAGAGGCCTTTGGCTATATTTTGTCAATTGAATCGCATATAGCCGCTCAGCTATAATAACTAACTGTGACCCATGGTGAGCGTAGCCGAGTGGTTTAAGGCGCCAGGTTGTGGCCCTGGAGAACGAGGGTTCGAATCCCTCCGCTCACCCCAATTTTAACAAGCCTTCAAGAAAGCGGGGAGCCCACAGCATCACTTGCGCCTATAGCTCAGCGGACAAGAGCACCGGTCTTCGGAACCGGGGGTCGTGGGTTCGAATCCCTCTAGGCGCGCCATTTATCTATTTATACCAGCACCCCTCGCACTGCCTAATTTCATCTCCATTAGCTTGCTTCCGTTTTTTTAGGGAACAAGCTGTATGATAAACTAAGAGGAAGGAGCACGAACATGACACAGGAATTAGGCAAAATAGAAAAACCCGAAGCTGCAAGCTTCAAAAAGGGAAGGAAACTTTTACTCGTTCCATTGATATACTCACACAAAGACGCCCCCTCTGAGTACACCGAGAGATATGAACTCTACTGGAAGCAGGTGGCAGAACACGTAGTCAACCTTGAAGCGAAAATAGGCACTGTTAACCGGGTCTACCACGAATCAATCAGCTTAGGTGGCGATGACGGCCTCAAGATTATGGAGAGACTGAACCCAAAAAGCTATCAAATCGCCAAGCAAAAGTGCCAAGATGGTGCCAAACTTGAGGTGATAGAAGATAAGGAATTAGCAGAGGAAACCATCGACTGGGAGAGATGCTTATTTATCGGATTCCTGAGCGATAAAGTAGCCAAGAAAGTGTCTGAATTCTACATCGAAGCTTCAAGGAAAAGATATGAACATATCAGCAAAAGCATAGACGAAACGCTGAAAGCCGATGAAACAGCCATGCTGTTCATTAGAGAGGGACACATACTACAATTTACCGAAGACCTAGAGGTATTCAGTGTGTCACCTCCGGCCCTTGATGAAATTCACCGCTGGCTTCGCGACCGCGCACCGGCAAAAGAACCGGAAGGCGATAGCCAATCAGAAACTTGAATCTGCTCTAACATTTTGATAACCTGCTCTTCTAGGCATACTTTTACACCGTGGTATAATATCCTACATTGCAGGAGAACGCCCTAGGAGGAAATTATGGATGACGTTGAGAAACTAATTAAAACAACACTCGGAGAAATCGAGAAAGTTATTGACGCCAAGACCGTTGTCGGTGAACCCATAACTATCGAGGGTACAACTCTGATTCCCTTGATGAGCGTTGGCTTTGGCTTTGCTGCCGGCGGTGGCTCGGGTAAGGGAGAGACCAAAGAGACCTCAGAGGGTGGAGGCAGTGGCAGCGGGGGCGGTGCCGGGGTAAGACCCATTGCTGTCATAGTCATCGATAAGGACGGCGTCAGGATAGAGCCAATAAAGGGGGGTATGGCAACAGCCATAGAGAAATTGAGCGAAACCATACCTGATATTGCGGCAAAACTCACCGAAAGATGGGGAGAAAGGAAAAAAGAAGGGGAAAAATAGTTGTGGGCAATTGTTGTTCTAGCTAGCCTAGCGGTACTCATCACACTTCTCCTCTGTGTTCCACTCGACCTGGTACTCCGTACAAACATGGCCGGAAGACCCAAATTCAGCATGAGATTAGTATGGCTCTTCGGCCTGATCAGTCACGAATTAAGGCCAGGAGAGAAGAGGCTTGAGAAAGAGAAAGCTACTGAACATAAACAGAAGCCAAAAAACTGGACACTGGGGATAAGACTCACGTTAGAAGTCCTGCGAACCAAAGGTCTCCTAAGACAATTTGGTAGCTTCCTGAAAAGAATTCTCAGACACATTAAGATTAGGGAACTCGTAGCAAACCTCAAGGTAGGGCTTGATAATCCGGCTGATACAGGCTTACTATTTGCCTTTGCAGCACCAGTTAATCTACTTCTGAGTTATTTCTCGCCTCACCCGATAAAGATCGAGCCTTCATTTGCCGGCGAGGCTATTATCGAAGGTCATCTTTACGGAACGTTAAGGCTGAGGCCTATCCAATTGGCTGCACCTCTGATTGGATTCGCCTTCTCATTGCCCACATTGCGAGCTGCGAAGAAATTGGTTTTGTCTAAATGGAAAAGAAAAAGGTAACAATCGGCGGCCCTGTCGCAATAGCCGGAATAACTCTAATCTTGGTAACAAGATTATCGCTTAACTGCCAGCCCAGCGGCAGCAGTATCTTTTTCTCTGGCGTTAAACAACCTGTCAGAGTAGTGGTGGCTTCGCCATCAGCAAAGAAAGCCTTCGACGTCACCGGAAAGGAAATTTCACTAGACCAGCTTTTAAAAGAAACCCCTGGTCTAGCCGGTATGCTGGAAAGAGCGTAACTCGTTCCACATCTGGTACTGCGGAAGTGCTACTGACTAGAATCAACCGCGAAACTGTGGCCTCTAGATGACAATGTTCAGTGCCCCAGGTAGTACACTGAAGCGGGCTGGTGCTTCTCCAAGAAGTTCACCATCAGCCTGGACAGCCGACGTTAATGTCGGACTTATCTCTACCTCCCGTGCTCGCATCAAGGTCACCTTCGGGTGGGTGAGGTGAGTGCCTCTGTAGATTCTGGGAATTGACATGATAAGGTCCGGCTTGGTTATATCATCTATTATCACCAAGTCAAAAAAACCATCACCCGGGTCAGCATTAGGTGCCGGCATCATACCTCCACCTCCATACCTGCCGTTGTTCAGCAGGACAGTGCAAATCCTTCTTTCCCCATGTTCTCCATCCACTGTGATGGACACATCCCTGTTTTCGTAGGACATAAGGGTAGAGAATAGTCCCATCAGATAGGAAGGCATATCACCCAGAGCCTTAAATTTCTCAGTAGTTGCCCTAACAACTTCAGCATCGAAACCAATGCCGGCAAAATTCACAAACAACCGCTTCTTCCGTTGTCCATCCTTGGTATATTCAACGACACCGAGGTCTACCGTGCGCCTGCCAGGGCTTAGAAGACATTGACAAGCTTCTTTATAACGACGAGGCACACCGATGGTACGGATGTAATCGGCGCCCGTTCCTGTATTTACGATACCCACTGCCACATTAGCACTGCCACCAGCCTCATGTAAGCCATTCACTATCTCATGTATAGTTCCGTCACCACCCACAGATACCACGATTTCATAGCCCTTCTTGACTGCCGATTTAGCCAGCTCTATGGCATGACCAGGAGCTTCGGTAACATCATGCTCGAAGTCTAGCCCCAAACTCTTCAGCAGGCTCATAATCTGCGGCCATTTCTTGGCAGTCTTTCCCGCACCAGCGGCTGGATTAACTATAACTCTCATACGTGCCACGTTCGCTTTCCTCCTCGTGCATTAGGTTTATGTATCACACGCTTTACCCCAAAAGTATAACATGCCAGTCAATGCCTAGCATAACAAGGACAATTCTGCTACATTTCTTTACCATTACCAGTTATGTTAGACTGAAAGGACAGAAAAAGGAGCTTTAGTCGTTTCTAAACTTGGAACTGAGATGGAAATAAGTGAAACAGCCATACACAAACTGCCAGAACTTCGCAATCCCGATTTTATAGCTGCCCTTGCTGGCTGGTCTGATGCCGCCCAGGTTGCCACCGGAACTGTCCTTTATTTAGCCAGGGGCCTGAATGCCACCGGGTTTGCTCATATAGAAGGTGACCAATTCTACGACTTCTCCACTACACGCCCTGAGGTAACTGTTGACAGGGGATTAATAACATCGCTACAACTGCCACACAACAGTCTTCTCTTCTGGAGAAACCCGAAAGCTGACCATGATTTGGTTTTGCTTCACGGCATCGAACCTCAACGCCACTGGCAGAAATTCATTGACACAATCCTGGACTTAGCCAGCAAACTCAAGGTCCGGAGAATGTACGCCTTAGGTGGGCTCCATGACAGTATCCCTCACACAAAAGAGCCGAGGATATCCGGCGTAGTAAATAGAGCCAGCCTCTTAAACGTGCTCCAAAAGCATCATATTGAACCAATAAACTACCAAGGACCAAGCGGCCTGCACAGCTTGCTGCTGACCAACTGCGCCCGGAGAGACATAGAAGCCATCAGCCTCTGGGGGCATGCTCCCTTCTACGTCCGGGTCGAGACCAATCCCATGGTCTGCCTCGGGCTCGTCAAAAAGTTGACCGAGTTGCTGGAAATTGAAATCGACTTTGCGGAACTCATAAAAGCTGGCGAACACCTGCAGGATATGCTGAACCAGCTCTTGGCTGACAACAAGGAACTGCAACTCTACATCCAGAAGCTGGAGGAACAATACGAAATTGAAGGCATCACGCCTAGAGAGCCATCGCCCGGTGCCGACAGGATTATCAAGGAGGTAGAGGACTTTCTGCGCAGTCAACGCCGCAAGGGAGAAACACAATAATTAACTCGCCTGCTAAACTTATAGCAACTATGTTATTTATTAACTATCGTGAAATCTCGATAACTTTGTCGCGGCTTCCGAAGCCACTTGAGATGGTTACCTGTTTCTGCGGAACTTCAAAATAGTCGGCCAACAATTTAATGACTGCCTTGTTGGCCTTGCCTTCTTTAGCAGGTTCCTTTACCCTCACCAGAAACCCACCACCTTCCCTAATAACTTCATCGGTTTTCGAATTGGGAACCACCTTGACTCTAACCTTCACTTATAATCTCCCCCCATAACCCCTGATCATGCAATCGAACCAGACGTGCCGATCGAAGCTGATTGGTCAATGGCTCACTGCTTTGAGTGAAAACCCGAATATAGTTGTGGCTAAGTCCGGAATATATCCCGCTGCCGGGAGTAACCTCCTTTTCCCACAAGACAGTCATGTTCTGCCCCAAGAATCGCTGACAGAATTTGCGCACACTCCGTTGAGCCAGCTCCAGCATCCGCTGACTGCACTCTTTCTTCAGCTTGTCATTAATCTGCCCTGACATCCTTGCCGCCAACGTCCCCGGTCGGGAGGAATAACTGAAAACATGAATATTAGCAAAATCAATTTCCTGACAAAAGCGATAGCTTCCCTCAAACTCCTCAACGTTTTCACCGGGAAAACCCACCATAATATCTGTAGTTATAGAAGTATCAGGTACAATCTTTCGAATCAAAGACGCCGCTTGCCTATAATCAGCAACTGAATAACGGCGCCTCATCCGTCCAAGAACACTGTCACTACCACTCTGTAATGCCAGATGGAAGTGACGACATAAACGAGGGTCTTGCCACAGGCTGAGGAGCTCTGGCGAGATGTCCTGAGGCTGTAAAGATGAAAGATGCAGCCGTTCCACGCCCGTAACTTCAAGAACCTGCTCAACCAATTGCTTAAGATTCATCCCGTTGTGCTTATAGCCGCCGATTTTAGTCCCAGTGAGTACCACTTCCTTATAGCCAGCAGCGACCCTTGTCTTCACCTCGCTAACTACATCCGCCATCGGCAGGCAATGCTCTCGGCCACGCACCTGAGGCACAATGCAATAGGTACAGAAATCGTTACAGCCATCCTGAATCTTTATGAAACTGCGAACCCGACTAACGCCATCGGCCACAATCTGCCCCGGTGAATAATGAGCCACAGGAGCATGCCCATCTTTTAGCATGTCCAGAAGATGCATCTTCCGCTCATTGCCCACAACAAGACCAGCACCGACCTGAGCCAGTTCCTGAGGAGTTCTTTGTGCATAACAGCCGGTGGCGATAATTAAGGCTCCTGGATTTCTTGCCCGCCACAGCCTCACTAAATGCCGTGATTTGCGGTCGGCGATGTGAGTAACCGTACAGGTGTTTAAGACATAAATATCTGCCCCGTCACCGCTAACAACACGATATCCGGCCTCGGCAAATTGTCTAGCCAGCAATTCGCTCTCGGCTTGATTAAGTTTGCATCCCAGGGTATGAAAGGCTACTTTTAAGTTATCCTCCATAATCTTAACTCATTACTGAATCCACTACTAATAGCAATAGTGTCCCGTAGCAATTTATTCGGTAGGCTGCAACATCTTTAGATTACTTACCCCCCATGTAGCAGCGACCCTAAATGGTCGCTTCGGCGAGGCTAAAGCCTCGCCACTACATATCAACAAACAGACTAGTAACAATTATATTTACCTCGTGCTTACCAGGTCAATTAAGATTTCCCCGTTCTGACTTGCGGGCGGTAATAACTTGTGGTATAAATCAGGCAATCGGATGTCCGAGGCACAGGCTTGAGCCGCACCCATTGGAGACTACTAACCCCAGCCAAACCAACGAGCGACATACCTGGGATTCACCAGCTATTGGCTCAACTGCTTTGCAATCGAGGCATCTCAGAATCCTCCCAAATCGAGGCCTTCCTGAATGCTGACAGCCGACTCGAAGCCGACCCATTTCTTCTCCCTGACATGCCTCAAGCGGTAAGCAGGACTTATCAGGCTCTACTTTCCGGTGAGGAAATCGCCATCTACGGTGACTTTGACGCTGATGGCATAACCGCCACGGCATTACTCGTTCAAGGGCTTTCAGCACTTGGGGGCAAAGTCATTCCCTATATACCCCACCGTTACCGTGAAGGCTACGGCTTGCAAGTAGCTGCTCTGGAAAAGCTCCGCAAACAAGGCATCAGCCTTATCATCACCGTCGACACTGGCATTACTGCCATTACTGAAATCCAAAAAGCCCGAAAGATGGGAATAGACATAATCATCACCGACCACCACCTACCGCTAGCTTCTCTGCCGCCAGCCTTGGCAGTGGTTAACCCTAAACGAAGCGATTCCGCTTGCCAATCAACCGAACTTGCTGGGGTAGGTGTCGCTTTCAAACTTTTTCAGGCACTCCTTAAGGGCAGTGGCCGGGAAGAATTACTGAACAGGTTATTAGACCTGGTAGCTTTAGGCACCGTAACCGATATGGTGCCACTGACTGGCGACAATCGCTACTGGGTGAAGCGTGGGCTTGAACTTCTTAACAATACCGAGCGCCTCGGGCTTCAAGAGATGATGCGCGGTGCCAGCCTAAAACCGGGTAATCTCGATACTGAAAGTATATCCTGGATATTAGGACCTCGCCTCAATGCCGCCGGTAGACTTGATGATGCTGCCACAAGCTACCAATTGCTCCTCACACAAGACCCAAAAGAGGCTGCCTCACTGGCTTTAGAGCTAGAGGGAAAGAATGCCAAAAGGCAACGGCTAACCAGCGAACTGCTGGAACGAGCCAGAAAAAGGATAATTGCTACCGGAACCGACTTCCCGCTGCTGATGACAGGTGAAGAAGACTACCCAGCAGGTGTTATGGGGCTTGTCGCCGGCAGATTATCGGAAGAGTTCTACCGCCCGGTACTCATTTTCAAATTTGGTGCCGATATATGCCGTGGCAGCGGGCGGAGCATACCTGAGTTTGACCTAATGGCCGCCCTAAAAGACTGCCGCGACCTTTTATCTAACTTTGGTGGCCATACTAAGGCAGCCGGCTTCACCGTACCCACCACCAACCTCACTCAACTCCAAAAGCGGCTCCTCACTCTGGCTGAAGCTCAACTGGCTGGCCTAGACCTCCGTCCTCACATTGACATCGATGCGGAAGTGCCCCTATCGATCTTCACCGGGGAAACCTTCACTCAAATACAACGGCTGGCCCCGTTTGGCTCCGGCAATCCATTACCCGTCTTTGTCAGTCGCCATGTCGAAATCGTTGACCAGCGTCAGATTGGCAGCCAGGGTGAACATCTGGGACTAAAACTGAAACAAGCAAATATGGTCTGGGACGCTATCGGCTTCCGGCTTGGCAACCGTGCTCAAGAAACAACCACTTATCTGGATATCGCCTACAATTTGGAAGTGGACCGCTGGAACGATGGGCACAGGCTTCGACTTAAGCTCCTCGATTTTGACCCGTCTCATTGACCTCGCTGACACCTGCTGGGGACGGTTGCTTCGCCCGATAACGCCACATCCTGACAATAAGCCAAGGCACTGTTACCAGAAGTATTATTATGCCAATTAACTGAGCCTGCTGCAAACCGAAAAGGAAAGGCTCTCCTGCTCGCACAAACCTTATGCTCAGGTCACCAGCAGCATACAGGGCGAGGTAGAGTAGAAAGAGCGAGCCCTGCGGCTTGAGTCGGGTGCGTAACGACCAGAGTATGCCAAATCCTATCAAGTTCCAGAGCAGGTGATAAATCTGTGTAGGCTGGAATGTCTCATCAAGGGGACAATAACTGCCCGGATTCGTATAAACCACGCCCCAGGGCAAAGACGTAGGCAACCCGTAGCAGCAGCCATTTATGAGGCAGCCAATCCTGCCTATAGCCTGCCCCAGAATTGCCCCTGGAGCAGCAACATCGCCTATTTGCCAAAAGGAGAGCTTCTTAACCCAGCAATAAATCAACACTGCTATTAAGGCGCCCAGAACTGCTCCGTAAACGGTCAAGCCAGCAAAGTTAAGTATCTGCGTAGGATTAGCCATATAATAATCCCACTTATCAATGACATGAAACAATCGTGAAACTAAAACACCACCGATGACCGCCCATAAGCCCATACTATAAATGTGGTCCTCAGCCAGACCGACACGTCTCGCCTCCAGCAAAGCGATGGCAATCACTGCCACAATAGCCATGACCACCATAATCCCATACCATCTCACCTCAAAAGCACCAAGGCTGAAAGCCACAGGACTGATGTTTATAGTAATCATTCTTTTCTCCTATCTACGAAAAAATCGCCTCGACAAAGGTGTTAGCATCAAAGGTAGCTATATCGTCAAGCTGCTCGCCAGTCCCAATGTAGGTAATGGGAATTTTCAGCTCATCACAGATCGCCAGTACTATCCCACCTTTGGCAGTGCCATCAAGTTTAGCCAGAAAAATTCTATTCACTCCCACCGCTTCAGTGAAATGTCTAGCCTGAGCCAGGCCATTCTGACCGGTAGTGGCATCAATTACCAGCAACACCTCTTGAGGCATCTCGTACTTACCGGACACACGCTTTATCTTTTTGAGCTCCTCCATGAGGTTAAACTTGGTATGGAGACGGCCGGCGGTGTCAATTATAACCACCTGAGCCTGTCGGCTTTGAGCTGCCTGAAGAGCATCATAGACCACTGCACCCGGGTCACCGCCAGGTTGATGAGCCACGACCTCCACCTTTACCCGTTCACCCCAGTGCTTAAGCTGGTCAATAGCCGCAGCCCTGAAGGTATCAGCAGCAGCCAGAATGACTTTCTTACCCTCATTCTTGAAACCATGGGCGAGCTTAGCAATGCTCGTCGTCTTGCCCGAGCCATTTACCCCCACTACCAGAATAATTTGCGTACCGGCTGACTTCGAAATATTCGCCACTCCAACTTCTGCCTTCAGCAGGTTCACCATCTCCTCCTTTAGGACTGCACGTATCTGTGTCCCTTCGCTCAGCTTTTCCGTTCTAATTCGCTGCTTTACCTTTTCGATTAGCTTCTGCGTGGTAGCCACACCAACATCTGCGGCAATTAGCAACCCCTCCAGCTCATCCCAAACCTCATCTTCTACCCTGGTTCGGTCGAAAAGACTGGCAACCTTACCAAACCAGCTCTCCCGGCTACGCTTCACACCTTGTTGAGTCTTATTCAGTGAATCCAGCATATCAGCACAACGACTTCTCAAATCTCAGCCATATTAGCACACAGTCTGAGAATGGGCAAAAAGATTTAACGAGTTTCCTGTAAATTGAAGGGGATTCAAACTACGTTAGACTGCACATTCGATCAGAGCTAATGGTCTATTTCGTCGTGATGATGCTGGTCGCCACCCACAAAGAGATGAGCATATACTATATCGCTGAAGCAGCAAGGAAGCCAAACTGCAAGAAATAGAAACAAGAAGACAAAAGGAAGTAAAGGAAGCCAGTTCGCCACACTAAATGCGGTGAAATAGAATAGAGATGCCCAGGTACTCAAAAATATATGTGCCGCATGCGGGAGTTTGGTTGCAGGTCGCAGATAACCTATGGCAATACCTAGAAACGCCGCTGGATTTACCAGCCACCACTCCTCTATAAAAGGTACATGAAATTCTATCGTGATTCTGAGTGACTCTCCACCGAGATAGGGAATTATACAATCGCTTAATGTGGCTATACCAATCGAGCCGGTATAACCGACTAAAATCGCCGCCCAGAGCTTACCCACGCTGTACCGCTTATACATTGCTGTGGTGACAATGGCACTGAATAAAACATGGGCGGGATGTAAAATATAAAAAATGGTCTCAGAGATATTAGAAGGTGTCTTGGCAAGAATTACGATAGCCATTACAACGATGCCGGAGACCGCTCCAGCAGCGGTAAATGGGGCATGTTTGGCTAGTTCAATTCCTATTCTTCTAAGCATGAGAGCCACCAAATAAGTCTGGAATCAAGACCTCGCCGAAGCCATACATCCAGAGCAAATACCGGAAAACTCGGAGAAGTGTTGCTCAGCCTGAAAGCCAAACTCCTGAGCAATTGCATTCTCCTCTTCACACAGTGCTTTGTCTGCATATTCACGAAGAGCGCCGCACTGACGACAAACCACGAAGCGATGGCACCCACCCCCTTCTCCAAGCGTACATTTCACAAATCCCCCCACCAGCAACACCTTGTGCGCCAGGTGAAGAAAGCAAAGAAGGTCAAGTACACGGTAGATGGTTACGTGGTTAAGATATTCGCCTTTTCGCTGCAGAATTTCTTGTATATCGTAAGGCGAGACAGGACTCTGCACCTCCGCTAAAACCTTGAGCACGCGCTTTCGCGGCTCAGTTACCCTGTAGCCTCTGCTCCGCAAGACCTCGAGCGCAACATGAATCTGAGCCATAGTCTCAATTTTATGATATTGCTATTGTAAATGCAACAATGTTGCATTAGTATTCACACCTCAATACTTACTGCCAAAGAAGTGGTAAAATGGGGTCATAAGCAATATTGAGGATGAAGGAGGCAGAACATGACAATACAGCTACGGAATGGAATGATGATAAGCATCGACGCAGCCAAGAAAGTTATAATCAATTATTACAGTAATATGGGAAAGGAGGAAGAGGAAAAGGGAGTTCATGGATATGATAAAGCCAAATTGCAAGAGGATAATCTCTTTCCTGAACACCAGATAATGCAAGCAATAGGTCTGATGTATAAACTTGGCGGCCACGGAATACCACACAAATATGTTCAGTTGCTTATTCAAAAAAGATGTGAAATCGAATCTCAGCTACAAAGAGTACCCACCAAGATAAGCATATTAGACAGACATGATGAAATTCCGTGGAGTGAACTTAAGTCGCTCTTCGATATTTTCCGTATACCTTACGTGAGCATCCCACGCCTGACAAAAATACTACACAAAAAACGGCCAAACATGATACCTATTTTAGATAGCGTTGTGGTAGGAAAATACCTACAGCCTCTCCTAGAAAAACAAGGAGTAGCAAGTATTCGTGAAGAAACACTGAGGGCAGTTTATTGTATTAAAGAGCTTAAAAAAGATGCAGACACGAATAAGGAAGCTTTGACAGAGCTTCAGAATTATTGCAAGAAAAGATGGTACGATATTTCAGTCATAAGAGTGCTAGACATTCTACTGTGGTCATGTCTCGGCCCCTTCAAAGAGAGACTATGCAAAGATTGTTAAATGCCCAGCAGCCCCTGCAGCAATACCAAGGCTGCTTTTTTATCCAGTGGCTCGTTGTTATTGCCACACTTGGGCGATTGAATGCAGCTAGGACAGCCTTCCTGGCAGGGGCATTCCTCAATTGCCTGCAAGGTGGCTGACCATAGCTCTTTTACCATCTCAAAGCCCTTTGCAGCAATACCGATCCCACCGGGATAAGCATCATAGATAAAGACTTGTGCCTTCCCCGTGTCAGGATGAAAAGGAGTAGAGACACCGCCGATGTCATTGCGGTCACACAAGGCAAATAGAGGCAGCATAGCGATAGCCGCATGTTCGGTGGCGTGCAAGCCGCCGGCAAAATCCAGTCCAACCTCAGCTACCCTCTCAATGGCTGCCTCCGGCAAGTCAAACCACAGAGCCTGGGTGAGGAAACGCAGGGGCGGCAAGTCAAGAGGCTCCTCACCAATGACCTCTTCCGTAAACTGCATCTTCTTCTTAAAACCAACTACAGTATTACTCACATCCACTTCCCCAAGACGGACTTTTATACCTAAGCAATCCCTCTCATGCTCAGTCTTCAGAATCCTGATGTCGGTTAATTCTTTTGTTTGTGTGTAATAGGGAACATCGGTCGGCATTACTATAGCCGCGCGATTCTCGAGGTCGAGCTTCTGCACCAAATATGACTCACCCTGGTGGAGATAAATAGCTCCGGGATGTATTTGGAAAAAGGCTACACTGGCTTCTACTGTCTCCATTAAATCGTAGCCGCGAGAAGCATCGATAACAGTGTAATTCTTACCCGATGTAGACCTGATGTTAATCTCCCGGGCCGGATGCGAAATTCTGGGAGAAAGATACCATCGCCCGCTGCTTTTTCTAAGCCTGCCCCCCCTTTCCAACTCGGAGAGCGCTCGATCAAAAGCGACGCCAAAAACCGCACTATCCCCATCAGCCAAAGGCTGCTCCCAGGCAGCACAAAGAAGATGTGGCTTCAGAATATTGATGTTCTCCGAGTTTATCAACGCATTCTCAAAATTTTTTTGGAAAAACAAAACGGGGTGGTGCATGTAATACTGATCGAGTGGATTATCCTGAGCAATAAGAAAGCTCAAAGAGTCGCCGACCCCTCTACCACTCCGGCCTGCCTGCTGCCAGGCGCTGGCAATGCTCCCCGGATATCCGACAAGCACGGTGGCTTCAAGGTCACCGATATCAATTCCCAGTTCTAAGGCAGTGGTTGCTACAACACCAAGAAGATGGCCGTCGAATAATTCCCGCTCAATCTGCCGCCTGTCTTCGGGAAGATAACCTGCTCGATAAGGCTTAATTAGCCGACCCAGAGAAGAGCCCAGCTGCTCCCGAGTATAGATATAAATCAGTTCGGTCAGTTTCCGGGTTCGGGTAAAAACAAGGCTACGGATACTTTTTCGGACGAGTTCAGTGAAAAGAAAGGTGGCTTCGCTATTGGAGCTGTGTCGGCCTGTCTCTATCTCATCAATAAGCGGTGGATTCCAGAAGACAAAAGACTTGCCTCCGTGAGGCGAACCATCCTCATTGATTACCTCGAAAGGCAGCCCGACGAGCCTTTCCGCATGTTCTTTAGGATTGGCAATAGTTGCCGAGCAACAAATAAACTGGGGATTAGAGCCGTAAGAGGCACACAGGCGGCGCAGGCGGCGCAAAATATTGGCTACATGAGAGCCAAAAACCCCACGGTAGACATGAGCTTCATCAATCACTACGTATTTCAAGTTGCGAAACAGCCTCGACCAAGATTTATGATTAGGCAAGATGCCCAAATGAAGCATATCAGGATTGGTGAGCACAACCTTAGCTTTCCTTTTTATCCCAGCTCGCTCCGATGGCGGCGTATCTCCATCAAACGTAGCACAGCCCCCAAAAGAAATAATCTCGGGACAACCCAGTTCATTCAAGCCCCTTAGTTGGTCTTGAGCCAAAGCCTTCGTCGGAAAAAGATACAAAGCCCGGCTGCTCGGGTCTTTTAGCATCGTCTCTAAAACCGCCAGGTTATAGCACAATGTCTTGCCGCTGGCACTGGCTGTGGCGACCATTACATTCTTGCCACGGCGAGCTTCATTAATCGCATTCGCCTGATGAGTATAAAGTGACAATATACATGAAGATTCAAGGCGCGCTTGCAAAGCAGGATGGAGAGGCTTATCTAATTCGCCAAAAGTGGCATCATGCGGCGGAATAGGCTGGACGTGGACAATCTGTTGCTTATAATCAGGTAAAGTCAGGAGGTGATGAAGAAAGGCATCAACATACATTGAAATCTACTAAATATAATTGATACTTCAGCAGAGACCAAAATGTCATTCTGAGCGCGGCGAAGAATCTCCCATTTGAAGGGACATCAAAATTCAAATACCAAAAATCAAAATGACAGGTAAAAATGCAAAAATTTAATTTTGTTCTTTACACGCGAACTTGTTTGAAGCCATATCCTTATTTTTGACTTTTGCTTTGTCATTTTGCATTTTAATGTTTAATTTTTACATTTAATCCAAGAGCGCCACATCACCCCAATGCAATCGGGGCTCCTCGCAATGACAGGCAAGCATTACTAAGCACTCTCTATGGGCCAGATAAAATCTCTATCTGCTGGTCTACGATTTCCAGCTCTGAGTAATTATTGACTATAAAGCTGATCACCTTCGATAAAGTCTCATCAACATGCTGGTTGTGGTTGCTAACGCAGGTTATACCCAAAGTTGCCAGCTGCCACAAATCTTGGTCATCCACCTCAGCTATAGAGATATTGTAATGGCTCCGAAGCCGAGAGATAATAGATTTCACTATTCGCCTTTTATCCTTAAGCGATTGACTCTCCGAAAGATGAAGTTTTATCCGGCAGATACCAGCATTCATTTCTTCACAACAAGCGGCAAATAAACCAGCTTTATCGAAAAAAAGACCCCTCTCAGCGGGGAGACTGATGAGAGGGGTGTCGGGCTATTTTAGCGACTCTCTTTCACTTCCGCGTAACAGGTGCTACAATAAATAGGCCGGTCATCTCTGGGTTCGAAAGGCACCTCGCATTCAGTACCACATTTGGCACATACTGCTTTGTGCATCTCTCTAGGTTGACCATAGCCCCGGTAGCGACTCTGCCGTTTAGCTGCTCGGCACTCTGGGCACCGACCAGGCTCATTCTGTAGCCCTCGTGACTTGTAAAACTCTTGCTCGCCTACGGTAAAAGTGAAGCTACTACCGCAGTCTTTACAAGTCAAAGTCTTGTCCGCTAGAGCCATCTATGCCTCCTTATGAAAGTTATGCCCTGTTTCTGTTGCAGTCTCTAACGGCTCAAGACCTCTATATCCATTGCCAAGAAGAATACCCTGGCAAGCTGGTCTCCCCACTATACGAGGAAGCCGAGCTAGGAAACGGCACCAGCCAGGTTTTTGCATACATTACCTAGTGTAGTTTATAATAATGAGTCAAGTCAAGTCATCACAATTGGTCGGAGATTGGTATTATGTCAGACGCTACTGAAGCAAGCCGTCAGCGGGCGAGGTCAATAGTAAGCCTAGTAGCCGGCATCATAATAGGGCTTACTCTGTTGATAGCCGGCAGTGGTAAGGTATTTGCTTTCGGTGAGATGCCCGGGCAAACCATGCAGTTCATCGGTGCCATTCTGCCGGATGCCTGGCTAACGCCGGGAGTGGCTTATTTCATTGGTTATATATTCTTCCCGTATATCATCCCTTGGACAGAGCTAGCCTTAGGCATACTCCTTCTCCTGCGCATTTGGCCACGCCTCATCGCAACTCTCTGCCTGCCTCTCACTGCAGCCTTTATGGCCAATAACTACTGGCTCATCAGCCACGGAACTACAAAATTCTCTTCCTGCGAATGCTTCGGTATATGGGAAGAGCTGTTTGGGACACCGACACCCCTGCAATCGCTCTCAATTGATATTGTACTTTTCGCCCTGGCTCTGATTATAATATTCGTGCATCCAGGCGGTTTCCTGTCTTCGCCACCGTGGCTAGCTAAGGTCAGGAAGGTAGCAAAAAGGGAAGATAAATAAGGAATACATTATGAGAAGATTTATATTAAACACATCACCAATGCACTATCCTTACAGGTTAGGCATCTTGCTGCTGATTACTGCTCTGCTTCTGAGCAGCGCCTGCAACATATCATCTCCACCGCCCACGCCACCGCCCCCACCAAACCAACCACCCACCATTAATTCCCTAACAGCGGAAAATGAGGCCCTCACTTTATCGGAATCCCAGATAATATGTGAAGCCAACGATGCCGATAGCGATAATTTGACGTATCAGTGGTCGGCTGATGGTGGGATCATTAAAGGGGAAGGCAGTAGTATCACCTGGGTCGCTCCCGATACCGCCGGCAGTTACACTATTGCAGTCACGATAACTGACGACAAAGGTGGTACGGTTGGTGAGTCGACGACGATAGCTGTTATAGACAAGCCCAACCAACCGCCAACCATAACCAGTGTGACAAAAGACGGAAATCCGCCGGACGAGGAGAATCGAGTCAGACAATGGACAACAGTGACACTTCAATGCAACGCTCAGGACCCGGATGGTGACAATTTAAGTTACCTGTGGAGAAGCACAGGTGGCCCAATTAGCGGAGAGGGGAGTACGGTTGGCTGGACTTCCCCCGGTGTTAACGGCGACTATACAGTCACCGTCGTGGTAACCGATGGTAGAGGTGGTAAGACTGAGGCGTCTATTGTCTTTAAAGTGCTTTGCTGCGGCGGCGGTCGAATCTAAAGCATTTGCATAAGCTGTTGCACCAACTCATAAAGATACAAGCTTCACGTCACCCCACATACCTATTCTATCGTCTTTGATTATGACTACGCCAACCAGCCCAGCAATAGCCTGAGCCTGTTCAATCGCCACATCAATATCGTCGGCAGTTCTAACTCTATTACCAATGGCCGTAGCTGTAGCATCAGCCAGAGTCGTGGAATGCGAAAGGACAACCACGGCATCAGCAGCACCAAAACTTAGAGAATGTCCCACAGTTCCTGAAGAAGTGCATACCCCCAAAGGCATTTCACCAGGACTTATCTCCAGAGCAATTCTGCCAGTGAAGGCAGACTCGCCGGCATAAACACCAATCAGCCTGGGTTGTGAAATCTTCATAAAGATATCACCGCCATTTTCAACAATTACCTCTGGTGTGTGGGCAAGAAGGTCTTTGCCCACAGCCTCAGCAATAGCGCCAGCCACAGCTGCCATTGGCCCAACGCCGGCTATCTGACCAGCTTGTGCCATATCTCTAACAATAGCCGGAGCATCATCACCGACAAAACAGGGCTCCAGGCTGTGGAGGAAAAGCGGATGGCTTGTGATATACTCTTCAAGCGGCGTGCGGTTTTTGATGACTGCTGCCATGGCTTCGGCCTCGAGGTTGCTTGCCGCTCGAATATAGAGGTCAGTCTCCTTAACAGTGACATCGAAGGAAACTAAACCATCGTCTTTAATCCAGCGGCGATAGGTCCTCGGCTGGTACATTCAGAAATACAGCTCCATGGCTCGAGGCGGACAGGCTTTGACACATAGCTCGCAGACAACGCACTTGTTATTGTCGAAAGTCACCTTCCGAGTCTTCGGCTCAACAGAAAAGGCTCCGGTAGGACACAAAGTAATGCAGGCGCCACAATGGGTACATCTCGATTCATTCCAAACCACATCCTGGCTCAGCGATTGAATCTTTACCCCGGTCTCAGTCAGATACTTCACCCCCTTGTCATAGCTCCTCTGCTCTCCGGCTAACTCCATGACCAAAAGCCCCTCCTCCCCAGGGGTAACTGAAGCCTTGAGAATATTAAACTCCAGGTCAAAGTCTTTCACCAATTTGTAGACTATGGGCTCATTTGTCAAACGCTTCGGAAAGTGCAAAACCAATCTCTTCGAAACAGTAGCCATACTCTCCCTCCTTCGTTACGGAATCGGACGTTCCTCAAGCGGCTTAAAGACGATCCCCGATTCCACACCGGGCAAAGGTGCCACCGGCTCAGTCAGCAAGAACTCACCCTTCTTTATCCACTCCTTCAAAATGCCGGCAATTTCCACTGCTCCTGGGTAGCTGGACAGAGAAGCAGTGGGAACTTCCTGACCCTGAACTTTTATCGTTCCGCTCTTGAGCTCAGCATAGCTGATCTCAGTCAGAATGTCCGGCTTTCTTTGGGGATAAGCTTCGGCGTAGTCGACCACAGGCGCAAAAATCTCAGCATCTGTCACCAATGTGTAGCGGAGTATTTCTTCAGATAGAACAGGTATGGGTACACCGATGCCCACGGTCAAGGTGCAGCCATAACCAAGAAAGCTCGTGCCCACTAGCCATTCGGGTTTCATTTGCTTCAAATCACCGATTACGGCAAGTGTGCCGGCACCTCTTCTCGGCACGCCATTGTCGCCTCGCAAAACACTAGGATTATGCTGTGTGCCCTGCCAGGCAACATAACCAATGCCGCCACCGAGAAATATCTTAGTGCCGATGCCGATAGTTTTATAATATGGGTCATTAAATAACGGAGAAAGTTGACCGGAAGTTGAATAATTGGCATTGCCCAGCTTCGGTTTGAGCACCCCCATGTAAGTATAAATAATTCGGTCAGACAGATTGACCGCCACATTGTAATTCTGGTATGCATTCCTCATATTAAATAAAACTGCCTCATTCATATCCTTGATACTAATCAAGGTTTCCAGCTTCCGTCTGGGGTAGCAATCGGTGCCATAGGCAGTAGCCACCAGCCTGACATCCTTGCCGGCCACTAGCTCTTCTATTACATGTCCGCCGCCGTATCTGAACTCGCCGGGATAGATTCTATTCTTGGGGTCATCATCAGGCAAAGCCGTTGCCCCCAAGAAGACGTCCACAGCGGCTACTCCTGTATAAGCAGGAACATCATTTAAATAGACCTTGCCTCCACCGAGCTTAATCCTCGGCTTGGTATGCCCGACGTTGAAATAAGCGCCCGAGGAGCACATAGGCCCGAAGGTGCCAGTAGTTACCACATCAACTTCGTTAGCCGCCTGGCTGATACCCTTTTTCTTGGCGATATCAATTATTTCCTCAGCAGTAACTACTACTGCCTGACCCTTTTTGATTTTTTCATTAATTTCAGCAATTGTCTTTGCCATATTGCCTCACCCCCCCTAGCGCTTAGTTTTCTTAAGCAAATCCATAGCCAGCTCCGCAGCCTTTCTGCCCGAAAGAAGCATACCACCAAAGATGGCTCCCATCCGGGAACCACCAAAGACGGCGTTGGCTGCCATACCAGTAACCAGAAGGCCGGGACAAACCTGTCTGGTGTTTTTCACTATTTCCTTTTCGCCAACTTCAGCCCACATCGACTTCTCACCACGAACTTCCACCCCAGCTCTTGTTTTTCTGGCCACTATGCGGCAAACCTCAGCATCATGACCCGTGGCATCTATTGCCAGCTTGGCTCTTACAGCCAGCGGGTCAACATGCAGGTTCGCCAGAGACACAGCACTCCAGTTTAGCACCAGGCCAGTTATTCTGTCATCCTGGCGAATCATAACATCCTCAACGCTCAGCAGATTGAATATCTTGACCCCGGCCTTTATGCACCGGGAGCACAGGGTTGACACCGCCTCAACGGCATCAGCAACGTAATAACCCTTTTGATACTGCTTGGCCGAGATGCCTAGCTCGTCCAGAATCTCTTTTGCCTCACTTTGAACCACAATACGATTAAACATCATGCCACCACCCCACATGCCACCACCAACGCTTAGCTTTCTCTCAAATATAGCTACTTTCACATTGCTCTTCGCCAGGTAATAGCCAGCAACCATGCCTGACGGCCCGGCTCCGGCTATAGCTACATCCACCTCCATCGAATCGAGCAAATCTTCCAGATAACTCTCAGCTATCGCCTTAGATATAATTACTTCATCCATTTTTCTACCTCTCAAAACACAGCCCGGAGATAAACAGAATCACTCCTATGTAGCTCTTGTGAGCAATCTAATAAGCTCCGCTGGTAACACAGTCTTTTGCTCGCCGGTCACCATATTCCGCAAAGTCACCGCGCCGCTTTTCACCTCATCCTCGCCAATAATCGCCACGTAATTACTGCCAAGGCTGTTAGCCTGCCTCAACTGACCCTTTAAACTTCTATCGCCAGTAGCTACTATGGCCGCAATGCCGTCTTTACGTAGAATGGAGGCAATCTTCACTGCTTCCAGATTAGCCTCATTCCCTAGATGAGCAATAAAAACCGGCGATACCTGCAAATCCGGCACAGGGACTTTCTGCCTCTTCAAATTGAGCACAATCCGCTCCATACCAGCAGCAAAGCCGATAGCCGACGTAGGTTTACCACCTAGTTCCTCGATAAGGTCATCATATCGTCCACCACCACCTAGAGCGCTTTGAGCTCCTTCTCCCAAAGGCTGAATCTCAAAAACCGTCCTCGTGTAATAATCCAAACCACGCACCAGCCTGTGATTTATGTCAAAGGGAAGCTTCAAGGCCTCCAGGTATCCAATTACAGCTTCAAAATGTGCCTTACACTCCCGGCACAAATAGTCGGTGCTCTTCGGTGCCGCCTCTGCCACATCGTAGCAAGAAGCCTTCTTACAATCGAGCAAACGCAATGGATTCTTCTCAAACCTGGTCTTACAATCTGAACACAAGCCGCCCAGACGGGCAGAATAATAATGCTTCAAGCCCTCCAGGTACTTGAGTCGGCATACCTTACAGCCGATGCTATTGAGATACAGGTAAAGACCGCCAAGCCCCAATGACTTAAAAAACTGCCATGCCATCTCGACAACCTCGGCATCCAGAGCCGGGTCGGCATCACCGATAGCCTCAAAGCCGAACTGATAGTGCTGTCTGTAGCGTCCCGCCTGCGGCCGCTCATACCTGAAGATGGCAGCCAGGTAGTAAAGCTTGACCGGCTGAGGCAAATTGTCCATGCCGTGTTCAAGATAGGCTCGGCACACCGGTGCCGTACCTTCCGGCCGGAGAGCCAGCATATTGCCACTCCTGTCTTCGAAGGTATACATCTCCTTGGTAACGATATCGGTGCCTTCGCCTATGCTTCTGGTGAAAAGCTGAGAGTCCTCAAAAGCGGGGGTATCGAGGCGCTGGTATCCATAAAGTCGGCACAGGGCGATTGCCCTGTCCTCAACATACCTCCAGTAGCCCTGCTCGTCAGGCAAAATATCCGCAGTACCTCGAGGTGCTTTATACAACAGAAGTAATCCCCCTTTAGAAGCTACATTATAACAGATAGCTTCGATGAAGGCATTCAGAGTACAGGAGGTTGTCTACAAACGGTGGAATGTCATTCTGAGCGAAGCGAAGAATCTGTGAGATTCTTAGTCGTCCCAATTTGTTGGGACTCCTCAGAATGACATTAATAAACAATCTCGTACTGAAGGAGTTCAGATGTCAACCAACCTGGAGAGAAAATCTCAATAGTCCATGCGGCAGAGCGATACCACCTCCTGACCAAAACGATGGATTGTGTTCCCTAGTCTTGGCACAGATTGCGCTCCTCGCTACCTGCTAGGCGGGGTGTCCTGTTAACTAATTTGACTTTACGAAAACACTGACTCAAGGAGTGACTTGTTATCGTTGTTTATAGGGTTCGAACCAAGGTTGATTGGCCCCCAACCAGCTCTGTCATCTTCTCTGGGGTTCACCCCACGCGCTGGAACCTGTAGGCCCAGGGCCGCTCTGCCATTCCGCAATTAAGCTCTGCCTCATTTGTATTAGCCTGGCACCAATATCGGCGGCAAGATTTTCCATGATTGTGTATCCTATATGAGGATGTTGGTGAAGCAGAGCTAGTAAATCAGTACCCCGAATACGGATTTCCTCACCATCCTCAGCACATATCGCACTGGCAGAATGATTATATGGCGCTACCAAGGCAGACCATCCAAAGACTTCTCCCGGCAGGGCTTGATGAACCCTGACGTACTTGTTCCACGGCTTTTTAACCCAGGTCACGATATCGACCTTGCCGCTACAGCATATATGTAGATTCGTTGCCCTGGTCCCCTCCTCCAAAATACGATCACCCTCATGTAAGGTGTGCAGGTGACAAAGCTCCGCTATTTTATCTAAATCACTGTCAGTTAGACCTTTGAAGAGTTCAAACTCCTTCACACGTTGTACAGTAACCATTCCTTATCCCTCCTTCTTTTTTTGACACAATTATGCCTGCTTCGCTAACATCCTATTTTGACGCAACACGTATTTGAGACTACGTTCCTGAACGAGTCCCCAACCATTCTCTATACGGGCACAGTCTTTCGGTAACAGGTAACTGTCTGAGCTCGTTGATTTCGTCTTCGCTGACAACTGCTATGGTTCCGTATCTATCATGTATATCTTGGGCAAATCCACAGCAGCTACATTCATAATTGTGTGTGCATAGCTGGAACGATACAGCTCCAAGTTCCAACCAGTCTTCCTTCTCTGGCAACTTTTTTTCCACTACCTCTTGCAGTGCCCCTTTGATTGTCTTTTCCAGATCCTCAACCTTGAAAGGCTTGGGCAAATATTCGAGAAGGCCTAAACGTCGTGCCTTATCTCGTGTTTCGATTGAAGGATAAGCAGTAATCATTATCCCTTTAGTCTTAGGCTTAAGGTTTTTAGCCTGCTCGAATACTTGCAGACCATCTACACCCGGCAGCCTTAGATCAAGAACCAGAACGCCAAAGTCCTCTTTCGCGATCCTTACTAAGGCTTCTTCTCCGGTTTCAACACACTCCACATCATACCCATCATCCACCAGCCAGTCCCGCACACTTTCTCTCACCACAGCCTCATCTTCTACGAGCAGTATCTTTCCTTTCTTAGCTTCCATGTTTCCCCCCTTGTGAAATCTATAGAAATACTCGCTTTATCAGTACGCTAAATATTATTTCTTTCACCTCCCTCCACTTCGATCTTACTTATTGTGTAATACGCCTCCGAACGCCTTTTTGTTGCTACACAGATACTAGATCAGATCTTTCCTTCTTCACAAAATGCACTGATGTATAGCGGCACAACCTTTGACTGCCGGGTAATTGCTTAAGCTTTGCAACTTCATTCTCGCCAATTACTGATATAGTGCCGAATCTATCCTGTATGTCCTGGGCAAACGCGCAGTGGCCGCACTCATAGTTGCGAGTGCATAATCTAAAAGATACAGCTCCGAGTTCTAGCCAGACATGCTTATCCTTTAGCTTCTTTTGTTCAACTTCGTCCAACGCTCCACTTATTATCTTTTCCAAGTCCTCAATCTTGAAAGGTTTAGGTAAATAGTCGAGAAGCCCTATTTCTTTTGCCTTTTCCAGTGTCTCCTTGGAAGGATAGGCAGTAATGATTATCCCTTTGATCTCGGGTTTTACGTCCTTAGCTTCCTCGAATGCGTGCAAACCGTCAACTCCTGGTAGTCTTAGATCAAAAACTATAACACCGAATTCTTCCTTCTTTATTCTCTCAACGGCTTCTTCTCCAGATTCAGCAACTTCAACCTCATATCCATCACCCACTAGCCACTCCTGCAACGCCTCCCTCAACACTGTCTCATCTTCTACCAGCAGAATCTTCCTTTTTTTGACTTTCATCATCTTCTCCCTATAAGCTGTCAACCGTGACGGCATTACCTCTTTCGGAGGTTTCCTCATGGTGTAGGGGTAAATAGATAGTAAAGGTAGCCCCCTCCCCCTCCTTACTTTGTACTTCTATTCTTCCATGGTGCCGTTGGATGATTCCATAAGATATAGCCAAACCCAGACCTACGCCCTTTACCTCATGTTTTGTGGTGAAGAAGGGTGTGAATAGCTTGCGCATATTTTCTGAAGAAATCCCACAACCTGTGTCCTGGACCTCTATCTTGAGCTGACCATTGTTAACTGAGGTGCGGAGGGTTAGCTTGCCTCCCTGAGGCATTGCCTGAATAGCGTTCAAAATAAGGTTAGTGCAGACCTGATAAAGCTGGTCAAAGTCAGCCATTAGATTAGGCAGGGAGGGCTCAAGCTCTTTTACTATTTGGATGTGCTGTAACTCAGCCGAGTGAGCAGCAAGGTCAAAGGCTCGGTTGATAACGTCGTTTAGGTTCAACTGCCGAAACGCTGGGGGCGACTGCCGAGCGAAATCAAGGAGATTTCGGATTAATTTTGTGCTGCGAGTGAGTTCTGCTTCCATTTTAGATAGGTAGCCGAGGGCAACTTCCTTGGGAATATTGTCGCCTCCTACCTTCTTGGCCAGCAATTGGGTATAGGCGAGTACACCGGAGAGAGGATTGTTGACTTCGTGAGCAATGGAGGCAGCTAACTGACCCAGCGATGTCAGTTTCTCAGCCTGGATTAGCTGCTCCTGGCTTTCCTTTAGCCGCTGATGAGACTCGCTGAGCTCTCGGTAAGCTGCACTCAATTTGTCTTGCATCTCTTTTTCTTTGGTCACATCCCTGGCAATATTCTGGAAACCCTTTAGCTTGCCGTCTTCTCTAATCAGGTTGGTGGTCAGTTTTAGAATCCTTCCGGTTTCATCTTTGCTAATCAGGCGCTGCTCGTATGGTTGTTCTACCGTTTCTCCCAAGAATAGTTTACGCCTAATTTGTCTGGCTAAACTGAGACCTTCCTCCGCCAGGAAATCTCTTACATTCATCCCTAGCAGTTCTTTGGAGCTATAGCCGGTCAATTCCTCAGTAGCTTTGTTGGCAGCTATAATATTACCATGTGAGTCATGTATCCAGATGGCATCGTGTGCATCTTCAAATATCTCGCGATACCGTCTTTCTGAGGCCAAGGCTTGTCGTGCTGCCAAACGCTCTCTTTGGTAAAGCTGGGAATTCTCAATACCAATGCCAATCTGACTACCTATGGTAGTAAGCAACTCCACTTCCTCACCCAAGAATTGTCGCGACTCACGCATAGCCCCGGCGAGAGTACCCACTACTTTCCCCTTAGATTTCAGCGGCACAATAACCTCGGCTCGCATTCCCTCTCGTCTCACTATCCCCCTAGTAAGTCTAGGGTCTTGAGCGGCATCCTCTATCAGCAGTGGTTCCCCGGTCTGGGCAACGCGGCCGTTGAAGCCCTCCCCTACCTTTAGTCCTTTTAGCCCGGCAACAAACTCCTCAGATACTTCCCGGTAGGTTATAAGCTTAAGCTCTTGCTTATCTTCGTCCAAAAGAAATATCAGGACAATATCCAAGCCCATTACCTGCTTAATCTTATCGACGACTGCGCTTAATATATCCTCCAACTCCAAAGATTGACTGACGATGTCTGAAATCTCATTTAAGGCAGAAAGTCGTTTCTCATTACTTCTTGCGACCTGATATGCGGATTCAAGCTGCTGGTCAGCCGCCTCCAGCTTTGACAGCATTTGTTGCCGGCGCTCCCTTTCTTTTCTGAAGCGGTCAAACCACAGATTTATTAGAACGCCCAAGAGGATGACAGCAGTGGTCTCAAGCAAAGCATCAGGGAAATATTCTGAGACTAAGAAAACCCGAGGTAGCATAATGACAGACGCCATTGCTAAGCTGACAAATCCCGCCGTCGTGCCAAAGACAAAAGCGGCGTAGCTGACCGGCACCAGAAGGAGAATACGCTCCAAAGCGTGCCGGCTGAGACCCAGAAATGAGAAGAGAGATGATGAACTGGTCGAGAGTATCTGCTGCGGGTAATACAACACTATGACAATGGCAAAGATTACTACCACTGCCCAGAAATGGGGATTGGTTAGGATATTGAGGTGGCGACTAATCGTATGTACATCAAGATGTTTAGTATTCATCAGATATAAAATTCCTTATCTGGGCATAGGTGAACACCGGCCCATCACGGCACACATATAAGTTTCCGATATTACATCGCCCGCACTTGCCTATTCCGCACTTCATTCTTTTTTCCAGAGTAGTTATCATTTGCCCTGGGACGAAGCCGAGTTTTTCCAGAACTGGAAAGGTCAGCCTTATCATAATGGGTGGGCCGCAAACAACGGCTATTGCCTTTTTAGCTGAAGGAGCTATTTGCTCCAATACCGCTGGGACAAAACCCTCTCTTCCCATCCAGTTCTTATCACCTTTATCAACAGTAGTTATCATGTTTATTGTTTTATCCTGATTCCAGATATCAAGATCATACTTGAAGCACAGGTCTACAGGACTACGTGCTCCATATATTATATCTATATTTTCGTATTTATCTCTATTGTCTAATACGTTCCAGATGAGAGAGCGAAGCGGCGCTAGACCGATTCCGCCACCAACGAAAACGAGATTCTTGCCCCGCATCAGCTCAAAGGGAAAACTGTTACCATAAGGCCCCCTGAAACCAATCTCGGTACCAATGCTGAGGCGATGCATGGCATTGGTTACCACCCCCACCCTGTTGATAGTGCACTCTAAATGGCCGTTTCTGGTAGGGCTGGAGGAAATGCAGAAGGTGGCTTCTCCTATGCCAAAGATAGAAAGTTCGGCAAATTGACCTGATTCAAAGGTAAACTCTTTACGCAGTTTCCCGTCCTTGAAATTGAAATGGAGGGTTCTGATAGAGGGCGTTTCTTCAATAATTTTGTCTATTACTACTAGATGTGGTAAATAGACATTGTCTTGGGCAAGAAGTTTTTTTCTTTGGTTAATATCAGTAATAGCCATCTTTCACTTACCCAACTATTTTGTCCATGTTATTTCTCACTCCGAGATGTGGCACTGGCTGGTAAACTACTTAGGACTTGGCTAATATCCCAATTCACTGGACACAACCGTATACACCTGCCACAACCAGTACAGGCAGTAATGTCAAAGTTCATTGGGTAAAATTCGTATTTATGGCATACCCTTTGCCTTACCCGCCTCCATTTTTCCTCTCTCGGATTTTCCATGGGCATCTTGGTATAAAGTCTGAAACTGCAACTATCCCACCCTCTATATCTTGCCCCTTGCTTCTTAATCAACTCATCGCAAATATCGAAACAGAAACAAGTGGGGCAAAGGAAAGTGCAGACACCACAGCTAATACACTTGGCGGCGACTTTCTCCCAATAATCCTTGTCGCTGAAGCAAGCCTGTAACTTCTTCGCGATTTCTTTTGTATCGACCTTTTTTATCACCATGTCGGAAAGTGCTGCTTTTTCCGACTTCGCTTTAGCACCATCAGCTTTAGTGGCCTGTTTCACCAAACTGGTCGCTGCCAGCAACTCTTCACCCTTATCAGTAATTTCTTCGATTAAGAATTCATCCCCAATATCGGTGAACATCAGGTCAACATCGGCTGACTCCGTGGGTTTGAGCCCTAATGAAGTACAGAAACAGCTATCATAAGGATTGGTGCAGCTAAGACCGATGAGCACGGTGTTCTTTCTTTTTGATACGTAGTAGGGGTCTTCACATGTCTCGGTAAAGACCTTATCTACCATAGCTATGCCTCTGGCGTCACAGGGCCGGATGCCAAAAATAAGCTGCTTTTGCTCATCTTGCGGTATTTCTATATGGTAGCCATCTTCGTTTTTCTTGAAGCTGAACATTCTCTCCATGGAAGGGAGAAAATTAGCTTTACAGGGGATGACTGTGTTTCTATACCAATCTAAGAAGCTGACATCTATACCATCCCATCTGACCATCTTGGCAATGTTTTCCTCTTTAAATGGAACAAACACGTTCAACCGCTGGTTCCACATGCCAAGGAGTTTAGCTATTTCTTTTTTGCCGATCTTCTTAGTGGCCACCTGTCCCCCTTTTACATGATCAAGTCTTCGGCCTCCACAGGCTCGTAGGCCGTCATTAACGCCGGTGCATCCTTATCTATTCCTGCCTGATAATGGAACATCTCGTCAACTAATTCGGACATCTTTTTGGACAAGCTTCTTAGCGGGATATTCTGCGGACAAACACGTTCGCACTCACCGCAGTCAGTGCATCTTCCAGCGACATGTATATTTCTAATTACCTGAAACATGAGATTATCCTGCCACTGTGAAACGGGTGATATCCATTGCGGCTGGGACTCCTCAACAAAGCACCGCTCGCAAAAACAAGCCGGGCATACCTGACGACACGCGTAGCACCGGATGCAACGACTGAGCTGTTTTTTCCAGAATGCCCATCTCTGTTCCGGAACCATATCCTCTAGTTGCTTAATCCTCCTCAGGCTCAACTCTTTATCACCAATCGCGTTAGTTGGTATACCCACCAGGATATCGTATTCCTGAGGGGTGGGAGACTCACAGCCGAGGCAGTGTTCAAATAAGACTTCCTTTGTGGGTAACTCTGTTTTCTGCCCGCCAATAATTACTGCTACCTTTTCTCCTTGCAGGGCAATATCATCAATTTCATCCCTGTCCTTATTTACTAACTGTTCCACCTTCGCTATATCAATCAACCCGGAGCAAGGAACGCCAATAATTACCACGTCGTCTCTACTCACCTGATTATCCTGTATGAGACTAACAACGGAGCGACTATCGCAACCTTTAGCGACTATGCCTACGCGTCCCGGTACCTCAGTTAGGAATTTAGCTAGATTATTTACTATGAACGGGTTAATTACTAAAGATGCCACCTCCTCTTTCTCTCTGGTAATCAAAGGAGTAGCGGTGAATTTCAGGCTCCCTCGGGCAAAGCCAACTATATGGTCGGCTTTCCCCTCATCTAGCAGTTTCCTAGCCTCTTTCCGTAGCTCTTGTTCCATATTACTGTCCATCTTCGGAGAATAATCTATTAGGTCCCACTTCTTCTACATCTTTAACTACGGCGGCAACTACCTGGGCAAACTTCGCACCTTCTGACGCCGATACCCAGCTCGCCCTAAACCGTTCTTCCGGAATACCCATATACTCTAAGAATTTCTTGGTTAACGCAATTCTTCTTCTGGCACGGTAGTTTCCCGTTTGGTAATGGCAGTCACCGGGATGACAGCCGGACACCAAAACACCATCAAAACCCAGACGCAAACCCTTAAGGATTAACAGTGGATCAACTCTTCCCGAACACGGCACCTTCAATATTTTCACGTTGGCTGGATATTTCTTACGACCGGATCCAGCTAAATCAGCGCCGGCATAGCTACACCATTTACATAAGAACCCGACTATTCTGGGCTCCCATTCTGATTTACGTTCCATCTTATTACGCCTCGTTTCCATGAGTTAGCGCAGAATCAAAGCAAGCTTATACAAGCATGCCTTCAATTTCCGCTACAAGCTGTTCACTCGTATAGTGTTTAAGGCTTACCGAACCACTAAAGCAACCGCCAACGCAGGCGCCGCAGCCTTTGCACAAGGCTTCATTGACACGACACACTTTCTTTTCTTCAACAAAGGTAATGGCACTATAAGGGCAGACACGCATGCAGAGCTGGCATCCGGAACAAATCTTTTCGTCGACGAAAGAAGTAGCTGTTTCAATCTCCACATTGGCCTGACCAATCATTGACAGAACCTCAGCCGCTGCCCCGGATGCTTGAGCCACGGTATCCGGAATATCCTTGGGACCCTGGCAACAACCAATCACGAAGACGCCATCAGTAGTGGTAGCTACAGGGTCTAACTTAGGATGCCTCTCCAGGAAAAAGCCGTCGGCACCTCTGCTTACGTTGAACAAACGGCTAGTATTCTGAGCATCTTTCTGCGGTTCTATAGCGGTACTCAGAATAACCATATCCGCTGGCAAACGGCATTGAAGTCCCGGGTGAATTTCCTCTTCATATTGAACAATTAGCTTGCCTTTCTCCGCAGGTGTTTCGGCTATATTCGTGACACCACTGGGACGAGCTTCAATAAATATGCTGCCCTCTCTGACAATTCGGTTGTAGAACTCCTCAAAGCCCTTACCGAAGGCTCTGATGTCAACATAGAATTCATAGGCCTGAGCCCCGGGAAGATGTTCTCTTATGAGATGGCTAAATTTCAGGGAATACATACAACAAACACGGGAGCAGTACTCATGATAGTTCTTATCTCTGCTGCCGACGCAATGGATAATAGCTATTGTCTTAGGCTCCGAACCATCTTTAAGAAGAACGTGACCCTCAGTCGGCCCAGCAGCATTAACCATTCGTTCGAACTCGAGTGCAGTGACAACGTTGTCAAAGCGTCCGTACCCATATTCATAGACACCGCTGGGTTTAAACAAGTCATAGCCAGTAGCTACGATGATATTGCCAACTTCTACTTCAACCACCTCGTCTTTCATTTTGTGATCTATTGCCTCACGCTCACAAACCTTGACACACTCCAGGCATTCAGAGCAAACAGCACAATTCAAACAACGTTTGGCCTCTTCGACAGCCAATTCTTCATTAAAGCCCAACTCTACTTCTGCAAAGCCCTGCCGTTTGTCCAGTTCGAGCACTGGCATAGTCTTTCGCGCCTTTATTGCTATACCTTCTTTTGAGACCTCTTTTACCCTTTCAGGGCGGGTTGGTCTGCCCTTCTTCAGGTCTATTCCCCTAAGATAATGGTCTACAGAAATAGCCGCCTCTTTACCAGCTTCGATAGCAGAAATAACATCATCTGGACCAGACACAACGTCGCCACCGGCAAAAACACCTTCGATATTCGTCTGCAAGGTAACGGGGTCAACTGCTACAGTCGCGAAACTGGTATATTCAAGCTCCTTGGCCAGGGCTGACTTATCCACAACCTGTCCAACAGCCATGATTACATTATCAGCAGGTATATCAAATTCCGAACCTCTAATCGGTATTGGACGTCGACGCCCACTCTCGTCAGGTTCGCCCAGCTGCATCCGAATACATCGAATATGAGTTAACTGACCTTTTTCCGTCAGAATTGCTACCGGCGCTGCCAGAACATGAATCTTCACTCCTTCATGCTCCCCCTCTTCCACCTCGGTACGAAGAGCAGGCATTTCGGCTCGAGAGCGCCGATATACTATAGTAACCTCTTCGGCTCCCAAGCGTTTAGCCACTCTGGCACTATCTACTGCCGCATTGCCACCACCGATAACTACTACGCGCTTTCCAATTTTAACCTTCCTCCCTGAGTTTACCTGTCTCAGGAAATCAAGTGAATAAGACACACCCCTGGCATCCTCATTTGGAATACCCATCTTCTGGCTCATACCAGCACCAACACCAAGGAATATGGCGTCATAACCTTCACTAAAGACTTCCTTGAAGTCCTTCACTGGGGTGTTTGTCTTTATCTCTACTCCCAATTTTTCAATGTATCTTATTTCATTATCCAGTATTTTCTTCGGCAATCTGTATTCAGGTATAGCGTAACGCATTAGGCCGCCGGCTTTGGGCGCAGCTTCAAAGACAGTAACCCCGTATCCCATCCTCACTAGGTCATAGGCACAAGCTAAACCAGCCGGCCCAGAGCCGATGATGGCTACACTCTCTGGTTTTGTCTTTTCAACCGGAGCTACCTTTCCCTTGCCCTCCCTGAGTTCATAGTCAGCCATAAAGCGCTTTAGATAGCGAATGGCTATTGGTTCATCAACTTTTCCTCTTTCGCAGTCAACTTCACAGGGATGGGTACAAACTCGCCCACAAACACCAGCAAACGGCTGTGTCCTTCTGAATACCTCGAGGGCTTCCTTATATTTACCCCGTGAAATAAGGGCTATGTATCCCTGTGCGTCAACCCCAGCTGGACAAGCAGTCCGACATGGCGGAGCGCCTCGCTTGTCGATGATAAAAACATTAGGAACAGCCTGAGGAAAGGGACGATATGTTGCCTTTCTTTTAGCCAATCCCAAGTTAAACTCAGAAGGTACTTCCACCGGGCATACAATCTCACACTCAGCACAACCACTACACTTCTTAATATCTACATACCGCGCTTTCTTCCTAATTTTGACTTTGAAATTACCAATATAGCCCGATACCCCTTCAACTTCGCTGTAGCTCATTACATCAATGTTGGGATGCTGTCCTACCAGTGTCATCTTGGGAGTAAGTATACAGGCTGAGCAATCAAGGGTAGGAAACGTCTTGTCCAGTTGTGCCATGTGCCCACCAATGCTGGGAGTTCTTTCTACCAGATAAACTTTATGCCCTGAATCAGCAATTTCCAGTGCCGCCTGGATGCCGGCAATACCACCGCCTACCACCAGGGTATCAGGATTAATAGGAACCTGCCTGACCTCCAGGGCGTCATGATAATAAATCCGACTTACCGCAGCGCTCACCAGTGCCTTGGCTTTACCCGTAGCCCCATCATGGTCTTCGGTAACCCATGAGCACTGTTCACGAATATTCGCCATTTGAAACAGGTAGGGATTAATCCCGGCATCCTGACAAACACGTCGGAATGTGGGCTCATGCAGTGTCGGCGAGCAAGAAGCCACAATTATACGATTGAGACCTGCTGTTTTGATATCCTCTTTAATCAGGTTTTGCCCCGGCTCAGAGCACATGAACTTGTAGTCGCGAGCTACTGCTACTGAATCTAAATC